>CAZLRN010000381.1:0-1466 GCA_964561715.1 uncultured Spirochaetales bacterium | reverse complement strand
CCCATGGCAGCCGCCTGGAGCGGGTCGCTCCGCTCGGTCTTGCCGTAGGATTCCTGCACTTCGCTCAGCCGAGCGGAGAGCTGCGAGCGAATCGTAGTAAGGGCGCTGCAGCCCAGATCGAGGGCCGTTAATCCCGCAAGCTCGACCGCTGCATACTCGGGTCTCAGGCGGCTTCCGCCACAGGCCGGGCAGATCTGGGTATCCGTGTAAGTTCCGCCGGTGTCCCAGTCCCCCACCCAACCGTAAAAGCCTGGAAAACGCTCCTCCCTGGTGCGGGTCCTTCCGCTGCGGCTGACAAAGGTCACCATTAGGGGATCCGAATCACCAAAGAGAAAGGCTTCCTGGGCTTTGCGGGTCATGGAATTCCAGGGAGTGTTGGCCGGATCGAATCCGTAGCGCTGAGCCAATGCCTGAACCACATCGTAGCCCCCGTTAAAGGGTTTACAGAGGTAGCCCTTGGGAAAGAATCCGGGGGAGTACATGGCCCCGCCGCAGAGAGGTTTCTCGGGATGCCTGATGAGCTTGTCCGGATTGGGTTTTCGAAGGGTTCCTACTCCATGACAGGTCAGACACGCCGCCTCATAGTTGGTTGGCACAAAGTGCCGCGGCTGCGGGACCGACGTTGTCGCGCCACACTCGGCGCACGTCCACACGCCGACCAGGGTTCTGTCGGAAAGAAAGGATCCATCATACTTCGCCGTTTCGACAGCCCCACAGGACATACATTTGCGGCTACCGAAGGTGGAGAGGAGAACGGCCAGATGATGAGAGATGCCGGTGGCGCTTCCGGTGGTCGACCGGGCGCTGTAGAGGGAGCGATCGCCCCCTACAGAGAGAGCCACTCCCAATCCCCTGATCGAATCCACGAGCGCCTCAGAGCCCTCCCGGAGGCCCTGCCGCTCGTAGAGGGAGAGGGTTTCCAAAAAGCGGTGTTTGGCCTCGACCTCCAGCACATCCCCCACGAGGCTGGATTTGCCCGATCCGGAAACTCCGGTCACAACCGTCAGGCGGCCTTTCGGAATTCGTACATCGATTTCCTTCAGGTTGTTGTTTCTCGCCCGCCGGATCTCGATCCAAGAATCGGCAAGCCCGTCTCGTTTACGCTCCAGCGTCTTTGCTCCGGGACGGATTGCGCCTTCCCTCCTGAGCGCCAGTGCGGTAGCCGAATCACGCCGCTTCAGCAGTCCCTCATAGCCCCCGGCGTATAGCAGATTGCCGCCGTCGGGACCCGCTCCCGGGCCCAAATCGACAATCCAGTCGGCGGCTCTCATGAGATCGGTGTTGTGCTCTACGACGACCACCGTGGCGCCCGAACCGACCAGTCGCTCCAGAACGCTCAGAAGACCTGTGATATCCTGAGGATGCAATCCGGTTGAGGGGTCATCCAGAACGATGAGCTCTCTGGACAAATGTCATCTCCCGAGATATTTGGCGAGTTTGATACGCTGGGCCTCGCCTCCCGAGAG
>CAZLRN010000380.1:0-4792 GCA_964561715.1 uncultured Spirochaetales bacterium | reverse complement strand
GGTCTGTCATGTCCCAGCCCAATAGCCCCGCTGCAAAGGACAGATCGACTCCTAAGGCCTTGTAGGTGGGGGCATGAGAGCCGTCTGGGTCAAAGCTGCATCGTACGGCCTGCGGCTTTTCGCCGGCAAGAGCCGTACACAACCGAGCAATTCTGTATGCCCCGGCTGTATGGGAGCTGGAGGGCCCCCGCATGACCGGTCCAGTGACATCGTTGAATATGCTGATAAACTTCATGTTTCTGCTATCTCTCGCACAACTCTCTCGGGTTTGTCAACAAACGACTTAACATGGAATGGCACAGGTACTACGCCGGGGATTTGACCGCTAGAGCTCGCCGCCGGCGACGCTCCAGTTTTGACTCAGCTGATCGACGTAGCTGCCCAGGCCAAAGGTCATCGAATAGGTCCCGCTCCCCGTAGTACTTCCGAGATCGCCGTCTCCGGGTAAAACTGTTATTTCGATAGTGTCGATCCCGTTATCACCGGTTGCCGTACCGGTCGCGGAAAACGAAAAGGGAGAAGACAGAGTGTAGGTACCGGTGAAACTGAAACTGAAGTTCAGCAGAGGACCCTCTCCACTGCCACTGATGGTTCCATCGTCGTAGAGGATAAAAGCCGTGAGGGCGTCATCGAGCCCGTCGGTCATTTCAAAAATGCCATCCCACTGAGATAGGACGTTACTGCTTCTCTGCGCCCATTTGCAGGCAGTGACAGAGAGGCAAATGATAATTGTCAAAAGGAAAGCAATAATTGGCAACGATTTTTTCAATACTAGTTGCATCTTTTATTATTCCTGAGATTTTACTTAAGATTAGCTTTTAGCATGAGCTATGACAATGGGAGCAGGTAGTGAACGGGAGTTATGAGCATATATAATCCTCAAAATAATGCCATTGTGAGGAATTCTAATCCTTATAATGAGCGTTGATTCTCCCGTTTGGGTCGTGCTACCCTGTCGTACTACCCTTTGGTGGGGCGAATCATGTTCGGATTGGGCTTTTTAGGAAATTCTAGTGCTCATTCTTGTGGCGGTCATATTAGAAAGGCTCAACGATCTGCCGGCCGTCCTGCGGAAAATGGGTCGATTCTACAAAAGCTTGTTGGATGTGCACTGAGATGTGATGAGAATGGTTAACGAACCAATTGACCTGAAATCGGATAGAGGCAAGGAGGCCCTTTCCGCCAAAGATGCCTCTTCGAAGGATTCATCGAAGAAGGGCTCGACGGGGAGCGCAATAGAATCAAAGCAAAGAAGGCTCCTGAAGGTCGGTTCGATGGGTTATTGAGCTCTATCCGGCCTCTTCTTTTTTCTCTTCTTTATCCTCGGCCTTCTCTTCGGACTTCTCGCCTTCTCTCACTCCCTTCTCGAACTCTGATCGTGCCTTGCCAAGGGACCGGGCGAGCTTGGGAATGGCCGCGGCGCCGAATAGAAGCATAGCGAGACCGGCTATAATGATGATCTCTGTCGTTCCTATCATTTTTCCCTCTGTAAGAAGTATAAGGGTCTCTTCGCTCGTAGGTCAACAAGGGGCTTTTGGAGGAGAGAGCCCATACCGATTGTGTAGATAGCGGAGCGAATCATGGAAGACAAATCTATTCAGGACGCCTACCCCGACGATCTGAGCCACTGCTATGGTTGTGGGAGGCTCAATGAAAGCGGCTTGCAGCTCAAAAGTTACTGGCGGGGAGACGAATCGGTGGCGGTTTTCCAACCCAGGTCCTACCACATTGGTGTGCCGGGATTCGTCTACGGCGGACTGCTTGCCTCCATCATAGACTGCCACGGCACAGGAACCGCTGCCGCAGCATCCTACAGAGCGGAGGATCGAAAGCCCGGCACCGCCCCGGCATTGCGCTTTGTGACAGCTTCTCTGCAGGTGGACTATCTACGCCCCACTCCGCTGGGGCCACCATTGGAGCTACGCGGACGAGTTACAGAGATGAAAGGGCGTAAGGTTGTGGTCCAGGTCACAGTTGCCGTAGAGGGGAAGGTGTGCGTGAGGGGAGAAGTGGTGGCCGTAAAGATTCCCCAAACAATGATGCCCGCCGATCGCACGAGCTACCGCTAGTCCGCATTTCTAACAAACGCCAGCAATTTTCATCATATATTGTTTGTGAGAAAACCGCACTGGCGCTTCGGACCGACCGCCTTGGCAGACCTCCTCAGCCCCGCTGCATCCATTCGTCCGGATCTGCGGCGATGCAATCTTCGAATCGGCGGTGGATCTCTTTGACGACCGCATCGTCTATAGGCAGAGAGTTCTCGACCATCTCCAGGTTTCTCTGCATGTGCCTTGGATTTAGGGTGCCGACAATGGCCACGTTGATCTCGGAGTGGGCTATGTTGAATCCCAGTGCTAGAAGTATGCGATCCTCCGGCGCTCCCGGAACCGGCCCGGCCTGGAGCATCTTTTGAGCGCGGTTGAAATAAGGAACCGTGTACTCGGGCAGATGAGCATAGGGTCCGGGATCGGCAGCAGCTCCCCAGACGGCATTGGCGATGGGGCGTTTAGAGATAATGCCCATGCCCTGGGCGATCGCCTTGGGGAAGAGCCTGATCCGTGCATTCTGATCTACCATGTTGAAGCTCGTCTGCAGCGTATCGAACAGGCCGCTCTCTACTGCCCAGAGAGCGTTGTCGTTGTCTCCGCTGTATCCGATGAATCGGGTCTTGCCCGACTCCTTGGCGTCCTGAATAGCCCTGATGGCCTCGCCCTTCTCGAGCACTTCCACGCTGCAGGAGTGGAGCTGAAGGAGGTCAAGGTGGTCGGTGCGCATACGCTCGAGGCTTCGGTCGATACTGTCTGTTATCGTTTTAGAAGTCCAAGGTTCGCCATTGTAGTCGCCGGCAACATGCCCGGCCTTTGTGGCGAGGAAAAACTCATCCCGTCGGTGAGAGACGGTGCGCCCGACGAACTCCTCGCCTAGGCCGTAACAGGCTGCTGTATCGAAAAAATTGATGCCTCGATCCAGAGCCATGTTCAGCACGTCGGAGGCCTGCTTCTCGTCATTCAGTTTTAGATTGAAACCGATTTCGGAGATGCCCACGCCCAGGCGGCTTACCTTTAAACCGGTTTTTCCGAGTTGGCTGTATTCCACCATTTGCCTCCGCTCAAGATATTTGATTAGGAAATTCTGTACTTCTTCAGCCCCTCAATATCGAAATCGACGCCCAGGCCCGGTTTATCGGAGGGAATCAGATAGCCGTCTTCCCACTTGATCGGCTCTTTGAGCAGGTCGTTGAAAAAGCCGTCACTCTTGTTGATGCTCTCCTGTATGAGAAAGTTGGATGTGCAAACATCCATTTGCATGGACGCAGCGGTCAGGATCGGCCCTCCCCAGCAATGCGGCGCCATGTGCACGTAAAAGGCTTCGGCCATTCCGGCAATCTTACGGAAGGCTGTGATTCCACCGCAGCAGCAGAGATCGGGCTGGGCAATCGCGACGGCTCCTGCCTCGAAGAGTCTGACGAAGTCGTAAACCGTGGC
Source organism: uncultured Spirochaetales bacterium (assembly GCA_964561715.1). Lineage (GTDB taxonomy): Bacteria > Spirochaetota > Spirochaetia > SZUA-6 > CAZLRN01 > CAZLRN01. The sequence continues at coordinate 1,304 of CAZLRN010000380.1, read as the reverse complement.
CAGCCGCTCGCCGGTAGCCACGGGGATGGTCGTGGCCTTGGCCACTTTTGCCATTTCTCTGGCGTTTTCGGGCGGAACGGGCTCCTCTAGCCAGAGGGGATCGTAGGGTTCGAGCCGCCGGGCCAGCCGTATGGCTCCTGCAGGGGTGGTCTGGCCATGCGTCCCGATCAGGATGTCGCAACTGCTGCCAACGGCTTCTCTTATGAGCCGGATCGTCTTTTCGGCCCGGTCTAAGGCCTCAAGGGATACAGGCCACGGAGCCGAAGCGTCGCCGTACTCACTTACCTGGGGAATCGGATCCAGTTTGAGCCCGGTGAATCCATCGCCTGCCATCTCAACTGCGCATTGAGCCACGGCTTCCGAATCCATCCAGAGCTCTCGAGTCACTTTGTAGGGCTTGCGATCCTTTCGATCGATGTTATCGTAGATATAGGAGTACGATCGGATTCTCTCTCTGTACTGTCCTCCCAGCAACTCGTAGATGGGAAGGTTCTGAGCTTTGCCCACAATATCCCAGAGGGCGATGTCGATCCCGCTGATAATCGCTATTCGGATGAGGTCCGCGTGGTGGCAGAGGATGTTATGGTAGAGATGGTTCCAGATGTATTCCCGGCGGAAAGGATCCTGTCCTACGAGATGGGTTGATGCGATTTCTTCGACCTCGTGGTTTAAGCTTTTGCTCTTGTTCCGCTGGGCGCTGAGAAAGGCCATCTCTCCCCAGCCATAGATTCCTTCGTCGGTATTGATCTTGAGAAAGTACCACTCCTGCCCGCCTCGATGAGGTTCTGGAACAGCCACCGTGTAGGTTTCTACTCCTGTAATTTTCATGTCGCTTAAGCTCCTTTCTGTTCTCTGACGTTACCAGCGGCCGGATCGAACTGTCAAGGGAAAGCCGAACGCGCTTTGGGGACATCTGGATTTATTGAACCTCTGGGATGGAACGTGTACCATTTGATTCATAGGAGGTTATCAGATGGCGCCTGCCGAGGGCAAGATTCGCCCGCTGTTTGGAAGATGAAGATATGAGTGATTCCAACGAGCATGGTGATCATGACGATCGTTTTGATCGACAGGATAATCTAAGTCATCAAAACGAGCTTTATAGCCAGATAGCTGAGATTCACGAGAGCAGAAAGCTGAGCGGCTTCAAGGCACTGAGAGACTGGATCACTCTTATGGAGATGTTGGGCCGGCAGGATGAGCTCCAGGATTCCAGTTTTCCGAGGGCTCGCAAAAAAATGAGCTCATCTTTGGTCCTCCTGATCGTTGGTTGGGGGCTCTTCGCCTTTGGAATTCTCTTCGAT
>CAZLRN010000379.1:0-4797 GCA_964561715.1 uncultured Spirochaetales bacterium | reverse complement strand
GAACGAAACTCGCGGGAAAACCGCAACTCATTGCTGTTGAGCAAATCGCTGTATTCGCGATCGACGTAGTCCAGAATCGTAAAGAAGTTGTCGAGATAGTAGCCGACCGGCAGATCTTCGGGCATGAATCCTGCCCCTGAGTTTACGTAGGATGCGCTTAATAGTAAACTGCAGAACTCGATATTCGAATTGCCTGTGTCTATCTGTATGGAGGTATAGGGGGAGAGGGAGCGGAAATGAAGATAACGGATGTGAAGATCCATCGATTCGAATGGGATAGAGGCGCCTACCACTGGCGCGACGGAATCATGCCCCAGGGCACAAAAGGCTCCTCAGGCCTGATTCAGATACAGACCGACGAAGGAGTGGTGGGGATATCACCCTACCGCGGTGGTGCCGACATTGAGGAGATCAAATATAGGCTCATTGGGGCGGATCCGCTCGATCGGGAGAAGATATGGCAGGACTTCTGGCTCAATCTGCGAACTTCAAGGCTTGGAGAGGCTATCGGCCCTGTTGATGTTGCCCTCTGGGACCTCTACGGTAAGGTTTGCAATCAGCCCGTTTACAGGTTGCTGGGAGGTGTGAGAGACAGGATACCGGCTTACGCCAGCACCACGACCCTCGATTCGCTTGAGGAGTACTTGAGAGAGGCGGAGGGGTACCTGGCCAGGGGATATGGAGCCATCAAGCTTCATGCCTGGGGTCGTCTCGAAGAGGATGCTGAGCTCTGCCGCGAGTTGCGAAAGACCGTCGGCGACAAGATAATGCTCATGTACGACGCCTCCAGCATGTTCAACCGCTATGAAGACGCCCTCTGGTTTGGCCGGCAGCTGGAGGAGCAGAGCTTCTTCTGGTACGAAGAACCCATGGATCATTTCAACATGACGGTATTGGCCCGCCTGGCCCAGGAGCTGGATATTCCCCTGGCGACGGCGGAGGCGAGCCATGGAGGCCCCTTTGACGCCCTCTCCCATATCCTGGCCGGAGCCGCTGATATCATTCAGACGGGTCCCCTTGATGCCTACAAGGGAGGACTTATTGGTATTATGAAAACCGCGCACATCTGCGAGGGATTCGGAATCATGTGCGCCATGCACGGCGGGAGCATCGCGTCGCTTCACGCAGCCTGTGCCATACACAACTGCCCTTACTTTGAGCGCCTGGTGCCCGAGACCCTGCTTTCGCCGCCGGGCATCCAATCAGCCGAGACGGAGATCGATAATGAGGGCTATGCGAGTCCAGGCAACCGACCCGGCCTGGGGCTTGAAATCGATTGGGATTGGATCGACGCTCATACGGTGAGCATCGAGGGTTAGCTTATACGAGTGCTTTGCTTAGCGGGGAACCTATGAAACTGCAGGTGTTTGTTTTCGTATTCATAGCTTGCTTAGCTTGTGTTTGGCCGGATGAAACCGCCGATCAGCTCTTTGACGCTGTCTATCTCGGAGATTTTTATGCCGTACGAGCCTTGACGGAGCAGGGGGTCGATGTCAACACCAGGGACAGCAGCGGAAGGACTCCTCTTTACTTTGCCGCCGTATCGGGTCATATTGACATCTATGAGTACCTCATAGCCCAAGGCGCCCACTATGATTTGATCATCTGCTCTGCGGCAGGAGATCTGAAACGGGCTGGCGAAATGATAGAAAAAGGCAGTGATGTCAATGCCGCAGATAAATTCGGGACCACAGCCCTGATGGCGGCTTCGTTTGATCGTTGTGTCGAAACCATGGCGCTCCTTCTGGACAGAGGAGCCGATATCAATTCTCAGAACAGTCAAGGTAGAACAGCCCTCATGCTGGCGGCTAAAAACGGTCAGAGAAAGGCTGTTGAGCTGCTGCTCAGGCGCAAGGCTGATGTGCGGACTAAAGACAAAGCCGGGAAAAGCGCAATCGAGTGGGCCGAGTGGCATCGAGTTGTCGATAGGGCGGCTGCGGAGGAAATTATAGATATGCTGGCAAAAAGCGGCACAGGAAATCAGAGATAGGAGAAGAGAACAACATGAAACTAAGTTTTACGACACTTGGTTGTCCCGAATGGACGATCGACGAGATCTGCCGGTACGGTGCCCAGTACGGTTTCCAGGGAGTGGGCATACGCGGAATACGGGGTGAGTACGATCTTACCAAAGTCGAGGCGTTCTCCGATGCCAACATAGAGGCCACCCTGCAGAAATTCAGAGCGGCGGGACTTGAGCTCCCCATTCTCTCAACATCGGTCAGATTTAATTCAAGCGATGAAAACGAGAGGAAAAAGAATCTGCAGGACGGCATCGCCAACATCGACCTGGCTGCCTCCATGGGGATCGACAAGGTCCGCATATTTGGCGGCCCGATCCCCGAAGGAGTGGATCGGGATGTGGCACACGGCTGGGTTGTAGAGGGATTAAAAGCGCTTTGCGATCACGGTGGCAAGAAGGGCGTGAACGTCGCGATCGAGACCCACGACGATTACGCCCAAACACCCGTTATAAGAGAGATCGTGGAGAGGGTCGACAACGAGTACATGAGGGTTCTGTGGGACGTGCATCATCCCTTCCGCGTCCATGGAGAATCCATGAAGGAAAGCTGGGAGAACATCGGAAGATACGTGGTTCACACCCACTTCAAGGATTCTTACGAGACCACCGAAGAGCAGCTGGGATACCGATACACGCTCATGGGCGACGGCGATATTCCGAACCTCGAAGCGATTAGGCTGCTCAAGGACGGGGGATACAAGGGTTTTCTCTCCCTCGAATGGGAGAAGGGCTGGCACGACTATCTTCCCGATGCCCATGTGGCCTTTCCACAGTTTACCCAGAAGATGAAGGAGTATCTTGGCCAGCTGAGTTAGCCGCCGGAGGCTTCCTACTGGGACAATTTCCTCGGTTGCCCTTGACACTGCAGCTCTAACTGATAATACTAACAACAAAATCCAAACGTAACAGAGCTGTCTTGATGAATAGAGGATCGAACCGGGAATTAATCGCGTCGATACTGTACTACGACATGAATTACAATCAACGGGAGATCGCCGAGCGCATGAATGTCTCGACGATGACCGTATCCCGGCTTCTGGAAAGTGCTCGTCAATCGGGAATCGTGGAGATCAAGATCAACACCCCCCTCTCCACCGATTTTAGGGAGGAAAAGAGGCTTGTAGGCGAATTCAAACTGAAAAAGGCCATCGTAATCAGCGGCGAATACCAGGTAGATCCCCTGGATTCGCTGGCCAGGGCGGCGGGTTTTTATCTCGATGCGCTCATTTCTTCGGAGGATGTTCTCGGAATAACAGCAGGACGCATCATGAGGAGGGTCATCTCGGCTCTGTCTCTCCCTACTCTGCCTAGACTGAACAATCTTTCGATTGTTCAGTTGATGGGAGGATTTCCCAATCCCAGCCAATTTGACCCCACCACAAATGTTCACCAGTTCGTCAGCCGCTTCGGGATTACCGGCTACTTCTTTCACCTTCCTCTCTACGCCAGCAACGAGGAGGCCGGCATTGCTCTAAAGGATCACGGTATACCAGAAGCGGTTTTCGATATGTGGAAGAAGTGCAACATCACGGTTACCAGCGTTGGCGAAGCCGGCGAGGAGAGCATCTACCGAATGGGCAATCTTTTGAGCCGCAAAGAGATGGAAAGGATCTGTGCCAAGGGCGGAGTAGGAGATTTTCTGGGTCGGTGGTTCGATCTCGACGGAAGGTTCATCGATGACGATGTCAACCACCGCGTGCTGGCCATTCCGATCGAAATGTTGAAAAAGGTGGAACGGAAAATCCTCGTGGCAGGAGGGTCCGAAAAGAAGCAGGCCCTGCTGGGGATTCTCAATTCGGGTTTGGTAGATGTGCTGATTACGGATCAGAAGACCAGCGCGGATCTGAAAAAGTAGTGCTACCGGGTTGCTGCCCCCGCTGCTGGCCTACTCGATGAATTGATACTGAAGCAGGCAGCGGAAGAGCTCTTTGTACGATTCAGCCCTTTCCTTGATCTCTGCCGCTGTTTCGAGAGCGGGTGGTGCACTGGATGGCGGATCGATCTTGGCCCTGATGAGCTCGCCGTCATAAAAATAGAATCGTCGCTCATCTGCTGATGGCCCCTCCTGTTTCGTGTAGTGGAACAATAGACGGCCTTCTCTGCTAAAGAGATATTCGGAGTGGAATCGGACCGCTGCAATGTTGTAATCCACCGTGACTTTCCTGAGTATCTGTACCAGATCTCCCGGATGGCCCTTTGGGTCCTGTTCATCTTCGTGGAAGAAGGCTATCTCTCTGTTTTGGTATCCGGTTCCTGGCATAATGTTTTGATAGATCGCCGAATGGGTGTTACCTCCCACCGATTCTTCTCCAGCCTCCAGCTTGATTTTTTCAGCAATTTCGTTGTAGATCCGACGGATCTCCAGAATACGCTGATCTTCAGCCGATGTGCAGAGTTGGCTGAAAGCATGGAAGAATATCAACCCGAATAGAATAAGCTGACTTTTCATTGGTTTCCTCGCTGTGACTAGAAAAAGGGTTCTCTTCACTATAAGCAAAACCAAAGAACTCCTCAATGTCGGGCCCAGAGCGCCACGGAGCAGCTTCTGAGTGCAAAAAAGGGGTTGCCGCGCAACAAAATTCGAATTAAATTTCTTTTGCCGTTGATACGATTCTTGCATAACGGACGCTGCGTAAAATGTAGAGTGACGGTATGAACGGGATACTTAAAAGTACAGGATTAATTTCCTGGCAAGTGGATGATTTTCCATAAACAGGAGCATCGACTGCAGTTTCGAAGCCATCGCATCGGGTGGGCGGGCTACGGCGTGGGTG
>CAZLRN010000378.1:0-4800 GCA_964561715.1 uncultured Spirochaetales bacterium | reverse complement strand
CTCAGATCGGTTTCGGAAAATCTTGCTAGAAAAACAAGAATTTGAGCCGGAATTGCATATAAGAGATGCCCTCGTCAGGGGCACATCAGCGAGGGATCAATAAAAAAGGCCAGGATCTGCAGCCCGAACATCCACAGATCCCGACCCACTATCAGGAGGAGCTTCAACTGTTTCCTAAACCTGCTTCCGAGCAGGAACCTGCTTCTTGAACCTGTTTCCTAAACCTGCTTCTTAGCAGGAGCCTGCTTCCCGGCATTATACCGCCTCCTCGCAGGCGGTTGTCATGTGCTAAGCGTGCGCGTCGTAACGCTCAAGGATCTCTTCCGGACTCATGACCCGATCGAATACGAATATCTCGTCTATGGCTCCATCAAAACCTATGTGGCCGTAAGAGCCGTTGTAGGGCTCGCTGAGCTGGGCACCGATAACCAGCCCACCTTCAGTGACCCTCACCTCTCCCACCGTATTGTCCATGGAGTTGTTTTCCAGGCCGTTTATGTACAGGGTCACCTTTTCCAGATCCCAGGTGGCTGCAATAAAGTACCACTCGCCAACGTTGAGATTGAAGGTGCTCATAACCTTGAGAAGGGTTCCATCGGTTCCAACGACGATGACAGCGATCTGCCCGTTGGATCCCCAAAACTGAATGGTCCAGGCTTCGTCGGAGAAGTCCTTCATTTCTCCCTTGTGCAGAACACCAGCATAGGCTTTGTGGGAATTGGCCTTGATCCAGACTCCAACCGTTCCGGCAGTGCTGAGAGCCAGACTCTCGTCGTTTGGCACGAGCACGTACTGGTCGTAGCCATTAAAGGCCAGGGCATCGCCAACAATACCCTCTGTCCATACGGCACCGAAGATTTCGTACTCTGTGCCTTCCTCACCCTCTTCGAAACCGAAACCGGCTACGTAACCCTCTTCTTCCTCTTCATAAGAAGCCGACTCACCACCTCCCTGTGATGAGCCACCGCTCCCGTCCAACCCGGAGCCCGTTCCGCCGGGTCCCGAGCAGGACAGCGTCAACAAAGCCGTCAAAAAGAGAAGGCCGAACCCTGTTATCAACCGCTCTATCATCATCCTGCCAGTCATCTTGTCCTCCATGACTCCTTACTAACATGTATAAGAACAGCAAGTTTTGTGCCAAAAGGCTTAATTTCTGATAACTTCTTATAATGCAGAGATTTAGATTGAATTCAACATCGCTAGCCTTACAGGCAACCCCTATGCATCTTGCATAGCCGGAAGGAGCCGTTTTAACTTAATTCTTTTTATTACAGTAAGTTAGCTGGCTATGCATAAACGAAGGTCATGCATTCTGCATAGGGGCTGGGGATTATCCTCCGGGAGGGTTTTCTTGAGGATTAGTCGGATTTGCGGCTCAACCGCCGGCTCAGAGTGGATTGGGAGATGCCCAGGAGCTGGGAAGCGACGGACTGATTCCCTTTGGCCTTTTTGAGGGCCTCTGAGACCAAATACTCTTCCACCTCCTTGAGGGTGGGGAACGGGCCAGCGTAGGAGAACCGCTCTTCGACTCCCACCGGCAATTCGCCTGCCAGTGACTCGCCGCACGGCGCTGCCGCAGATCCCCCTTCCGTATCGGGGGACGCGGATTTTCGGTGCCTTTTCATGTAATCCCGAAAGTAGCTCAGGGAGAGAGCCCCGCCCTCGTGCCGGCTGAGAGCGTCGAAGATCATTGACTGGAGCTCTCTCACATTACCGGGAAAGTCATAGGCGCCGAGCAAGGTGTAGAGCTCTTTTGGAAGGCTCGGCCGTCTCTTTCTCAGAGAAGAGGCCGCCCCGTCAAAGAAATGATCGATCAGAAGCGGGAGGTCTTCCAGTCTCTCGCGCAGGGGGGGGAGGTGGATGTGATGGGCAACAAGGCGATAGTAGAGATCTTTTCGAAAGCTTCCCGTCGACTGTTGGGAATTTATGTCTGCGTTCGTTGCCGTAATGACTCTGGCCGCTGACTGGCTGGCGACATCTGCCCCTAGGGGATAATACTCCCCCTCCTGCAGCAATCTTAAAAGCTTGATTTGAGAGCTCGTTTCCAGATCCCCTATCTCATCCAAAAAAAGAGTCCCGTCCGAAGCGCGTTCGATCAATCCCCTTCTCTCCGTATCGGCGCCCGTAAAGGCGCCGCGGGTATGTCCGAAGAGGGTATCGGAGAAGACGGTATCATCGAGGCCCGAAACATTCACCGCAACAAACTCTCCCTGCTGCCTGCTGAGCCTGTGAATCGCGCAAGCCGCAAGCTCCTTTCCCGTGCCGCTCTCCCCGGTAATCAGGATCGGTCTGGGGCTTCCAGCGACCGCCTCGATATACTTGAAGATCGCATGCATAGAATCACTCTTGGCTACTATTTCTGAAAAAGCCTCTGGATTCTGCAGTTCTCCGACCAAGACTCGATCCTTGAGCTTATCGACCTCGATCCGGAGCTCTCGCATCTCTATGGCGTGACGCACCACCGAAACAAGCCGTGTTCTCTCCACAGGTTTGGACATGAAATCAAAGGCGCCCATCTTCATGCATGCTACAGCCGTATCGACATCCTCCTCTCCTGTGATGATCACGACGGGGATTTCGGGATGCTCCTCCCTGATCTTCTCGAGGAGCTCCTGACCCGTGATATAGGGCATAGATAGATCGAGGAGAGCAAGGGTGACAGGATGCGAAGATAAAAGCGGTAATACCTCTCTACTATCGTGACAGGAGATAAGGTTGCTGTACCCATTTCTCGTAAGAGTCTTGCTATAGAGAGCCAGAGCTACTTTATCGTCATCGACCAGCAGAATAAGAGGATTTCGTTCGTCCACCTTTCAAATTTCGGAGTATGGCACTATACTCTTAAAACTCTTAAAATCCGGAGAAAGCGAGCGAAATGATCGTATTAGGAATTTGTAGCAGTCCCCATCGGCACGGGAACACCGCGTACGCCCTCGACTACTGCCTGAAAAGGATCGAATCCGCGGGAATATCAACAGTTTCGATGGCAATCGCCGACAAAAATATCCGTGACTGCGATGGATGTTTCAAATGCCGGGATATCGGGACCTGTGTCTACGATGACGATATGACAGAGATCTACGAGGAGCTTCGCAAATGTGACGGCCTTGTGTTGGCCTCCCCGGTTTATCTAGGACTCATAAACGGACCGATGAAGACCATGATGGACCGAACCGTGGCGTTGCGGCGGGGGCCGCAGTTCGATCTCAGCGGAAAAATCGGTGCAGGTATAGCCTGTGGGGGATTTCGCAACGGGGGTCAGGAGCTGACCCTTCAATCCATGCACACCTTCTTCCTTCAGCAGGATATGCTGGTCATCGCAGACGGGCCACGTTTCAGCCACTCGGGCGCGGCGATCGCCGGCAAGGCCTCGGAGGACGAAATCGGACTCCGGACCGTTGCGAACCTGGCGGACAGGCTGGTGCAGGCCTTGCAGACACGGACCGGCAGCTGAACGTCTCGATGCCATTGTACGTGGCGTTGGGTCCGAAGGTCCGAAGTTCGAAGATAGGGCTTGCCTTCCTCGCGTAAGTCTGACAAACTCAGGATCTATGGAGTCGAATAGGCAACTGCAAAACGCCTCAAACGGCGTATTCCTGATGTTCTGCGGATTGGGAATTCTCGTGGCAAAAGGAATTCTCCTCAATCCCGTCTCTCGAATCATTCTGGCCGTTCTGGCTGCAATTTGGGGGCTCTACCTGCTGGCGACCAAGTCCAACAGCAGCACTTCCGGTCTCATGAGCCTGGCCGCAGCGGCCATCCTCCTCGTTTTCGGCGGCCTGATGAGTGGCATCGCCTGGCTCGCGGGGATCGTTCTCCTCGTTATCGGTGGGGTGTCTCTTGTAGCAGGTTTAGTTGCAGGAAAATAGCCTCAGGGAACCTTACTGCTCCTGCACAACGGGATTGCTCAGAATCCCGATCTTCTCGACCTCCACCTCGACCGTGTCTCCTCCCTTTATAGGCCCGACACCGCTCGGCGTGCCGGTAGCAACGATGTCCCCTGCCTCCAAAGTGAAATTCTTCGAGATAAAGGCCAGGAGCTCAGCGACCGAAAAGATCATCTGTCGCGTGTTCGAGTCCTGAACCACCTTTCCGTTTAAGCGGCACGTGATATCCAGCGCCTGGGGATCTCCGATGTCCTCTGTCAAGACAACCTCTGGACCGATCGGTCCGAAGGTATCAAGGGACTTGCCACGAAACCATCCCGACTTGTCGCTAGTCTGAATGTTTCTCTGGCTCACGTCGTTCATACAGGTAAAACCCAAGATATGATCCATCGCCCTTTCGGCGGGCACATTCTTACATCGGTCCTTCACGATAAAGGCAAGCTCGGCTTCGTGGTCCACTCTGATGCTATCGAAGTTGTACTCCTGCAGGAACTTGGGGATGATGATCGCCTCCCCCGGTCCCACCAGCACGTTCGGTGTCTTGGGAAAGAGAATCGGTTCTGCAGGGATCTCCGGCTCGAAACCCCTTACTTTGACCGAATGGCTTTCGGCGATGTGCTCCCTGTAGTTGAGCCCGATTGCTACGATCTTGGATGGACTGACCTCATACTCTTTTCCCGTGCCTTTTATCTTTAGCTTGATCATAACCTGCTCACCTCTTCATCGCTTGGTATTTGGGGTCTAGCGTGACCCGGTCTATCGTGACCCGGTCTGGCGCGACCCGGTCGAAGCGTGACCCGGTCTGGCGCGATCCATACTACCACATCGTTGGCAATGGCCACAACAAATGGAATAACATGATTTCGTTCAGATACATATGAGACATTTTTAGATTAAAATGGGGGGACCGGTT
>CAZLRN010000377.1:0-4800 GCA_964561715.1 uncultured Spirochaetales bacterium | reverse complement strand
AACCTGACCAGGTTGCTGTATATGCGCTGCATAGTCTGGGGGGCGTACCAGACAGGATCTGTATTGTAGTCCCAAAACCGGTGCACGCGGGATGTCCCGCGGATCAGCTCACCGCCCCGCATTTCTTCTTTAGCCGCCACTGTCGGCTCTTCCGGCTTTTCCTTCTTGCCTCCGCATACCGCGAGTGCCGGCGCAAGCATTGCCAGTACGAAGATAAGCAATAGACGGATCAGGGAATGTTTGGATAACAATTTCATATAAGACTCCTTTATTTTTGAATTTTGATAACTATATGATAACATAGTAGCGCTGTCAAGGCGGCGCTTTCGTTCAGGACATTAGGAGGGCCCGACGTGAGCCTCATGCGTTTGGATTTACGCTGATCTGGACGAAAAGATCCGCGCGCCAGCAATCGTCCCGTTCACTGCAGTTTCGAAGCCGCGCTTCGACGCACCGCCGCCGATGCGGTGGTCTTTTACCAAACTCGGTTGCCATAGGTCTAGTAGAACTGTGTTCTAATCGAACCGTCAGCATAAGGAGAGAAGAAGATGAACAAGCTTGCGGTAATCACCGCGTTTCTCGGCGGGCAGAAGAACCGCTACATGCAGTACGAGCCGAATCGCAATCTCGAGGAGAAGATGGCCATAGCCGCTGGCATCGAGAATCTCGACGGGCTGGAGCTCTGTTATCCTGCGGATTTCCAAGACCTGCCCTTGCTCAAGCGCCTGCTCGGAGATAGCGGATTCGGCGTGTCCGGAGTCAATTTCCGCTCTCGACGGGACGGCCGCTGGCTCCGCGGTTCGTTCAGCTCGGCGGATTCGAGCGAACGGAGCGAAGTCGTTGACGACTTCAAGAGAGCGATCGATTCCGCTGGAGAGGTGGGCTGCACCCGCATGAGCACATGCCCCCTCAATGACGGCCATGACTATGTCTTCGAAGTGGACTATTTCGACATGTACAGATTCGCTGAGGAGACTTTCGCCGCGATTTGTGCGCACAATCCCAAGGTTCGCATCGGCATCGAGTACAAATGGAACGACGCCCGCGCCCGTTGTCTCTTTGGCAGCGCTGCCGAGATCGTTGCGTTCTGCGACTCCGTAGGGGCCGACAATCTCGGAGCAACGCTGGATATCGGGCACTCACTGCTCGCTCACGAGCGGCCCGCCCAGGCCGTTGCCCTTCTCCATAGGGCTGAAAGGCTCTTCTATGTGCACCTCAACGACAACGACCGCTACTGGGACTGGGACATGCTTCCCGGCGCTTATAATTTGTGGGAGTTCGTCGAGTTTCTCTACGCGCTGAAGAAGGCTGGGTACGATAGCGACTGGTACGCCTTCGACGTGGCCTCCAAGGAAATCGACACCACTGAGTTCTTCACGGCCGTAACCCACATGACACGCCGCCTGGAGATGCTGACAGACCGTCTGGACTCCCAACGCATCGACGAGCTTGCCCGTGACCGGAACCCCGCCAAATCACTTCTCTATCTCTTCGACACGCTGCTACCAGAGGGCTGAGCTGATGGTTACGATTGATGGAGATCGACTTCTCAGATCCGGCCGCCCCACAACGCTCTTTGGGTTTCGCGTCGGAAGCGCACCGCTACGAGACGACTGGACGGATGAGCTCGTCGCGCAGTTTCCCCTTTGGCGCGAACACGGAGTCAACGCACTAACCATATGGGTGCAGGGTACCAGCGGCGGCTTCATCAGGGCGCTTCGAGAGGACGGAACTGTCGACAGCCGGGACGAACCGATCCGCGTGCGGGTCAACTTCGGCGGCAGCGAGACGATCACGGAGTACGGCCGGGCGAGCGGTGAACAAACCCTCGCTCGTTGCAGACGTATTGTGGATGAGGCGAGAAGCAATGAAATGGTGGTTCTTCTCGGGCTCTTTTACCGTCCAGCACTCGCAGCCGACGATACCGTGGCCGGCCTGGAGGCGGGAGCTTGCGAAGTGGCTGCTCGTTTCGCCGGATGCGACAATATTATTTATAACGTTTTCAACGAACCGGAATCACGGCGGGAACTGGAAGCGCCGGAGGCTCTGCGGGCATACATGAGGGCTGTCGCCGAAGGAACGCCCGGAAGGCTCGTCGGCACAGGCTACAGACCTTCGGGAGAAAATCCCGCGCTGGCGGCGATGGATGAAGCTCGCCTGATCATGATGGACACCGGAAACGGCCTCGAGAACAGCATCTCCGAGTTCGAGGCCTTGAGGGACTGCGGCAAGCCAGTGATGAATGTGGAGAGTTTTGCAGGAAATGGGGGTGGCTACCTCGACGATCCCGAACGATCCGTCTCCGCAGACGGCGGGGCGTGGGTTGACTTCGAGGGATGGCGCCGGTACTTTGGTGCCTGGCGCGAGCAGGATGCTCCCGACGCCAGGGGCCGGATGGGCCCGGCCCTGGCAGCCGTGCCTACCGCGAGCTCATCCACTATGTCGCCGGGTCCCCTGCCGGCACAAGACATCTAATGGTCCACGTGGCGGGGTGGTTCCAGGGGGCTTCGCGGGTGGCGCGGGCCGATCAGATCGGGCGTGGCCCGGCTCAATGGGACAATCACTTCGATCCAGGTCCGGGTTCAGGAAGCGGCATCCCCGATGAGCCGGGCATCCGCTGGCTTTTGGAAGAAATTGCGCAGGCACATAGCCGAGCCTAACCGAAGGAAGCTAAGACTAAAAATATCCGAGACAGAACAAGAGAGACAGTCGAAAGGAGAGACTATGTCAGAGGGAAAGGTAAGAGTCGTTGCATGGGAGCCGTTGAAGGCATTTGCAAAGGAAGTGTTTATTCGAGCGGGCGTGCCGCAGGATGCGGCCGAAGCGGAAGCCAGCGCGCTCATTTGGGCCAATCTACGTGCGGTAGACTCTCACGGTGTGCTTCGCATTCCCTGGTACATCGACAACATAGATAAGGGAGTGATGAATACCAATCCAAATATTCAGACCATCAATGAGACGCCTGCTACCCTGCTGGTGGATGCCGACCACGCCATGGGTCCCGTCGTCACGATCCAGGTTGTGAACAGGGTGGTGGAAAAGGCAAAAAAGGTGGGCATCTGCTGGGCTGTGATCAAAAATGTCACCCACCAGGGGGCTTTGGGATTTTATGCACAGATGATGGCCGAGCGGGACATGGCGGGCATTGTCTTTGTGTGCAGCCCTCCCAACATGGCGCCCTTTGGTTCCAGGGCTCCCGGCGTGCACAACAGCCCCATCGCCATTTCCGTGCCCGCCAAGAGACATCGCCCCCTCAATCTGGACATGGCTACCAGCGTGGTGGCGGGAGGAAAGCTGTGGCTGGCCGTGGACAAGGGGACTCCGATTCCCCAAGGCTGGGCTCTGGACAAGGAGGGCAATCCCTGCACCGATCCACGAAACTCGGGTGCCCTGCTGCCCTTTGGCGGTCCTAAGGGCTCCGGCTTGGCTATGATGTTCGAGTGCCTTTCTAGCGTTATGGCGGGGAATGCGTTGCTCGAGCCGGCACTGCACGGAAGAGAGGGGAGTCAGCGTGTGGAGCTCCAAGGCAAGAATGCCGACAAGGTCCGGCTGAGCTACCTTCCCCAGAGGCACGTTCAAAACAGCGTGGTGGCAGCCCTTGATATCGCGACCTTTACGGATGTGGAAAGCTACAAGGAAACTATCAGTAGTCTCATCGAGGGGATCAAGGAGCTGCCCAAGGCTGAGGGCTTCGAGGAGATATTCGTTCCCGGGGAGCCGGAGGAACGCACATTTACGGAGCGCTCCAAAAAAGGGATTCCTCTGCCCGAGGGAACGTGGAGTAAATTGTGTGCGATGTCGGAGCGGTTTGATGTAGCCCTGCCCGCCGAATCGTAAGGCTCGAGCCGGTGGCGTCGGGACATAATAAAATAGGTTTGACTGACCGGCCGAATGCACTCAACATAGAATGACGGACAAGGAACCAGTGCAAAAAATCTATGATAACAGACGCCAGATAATGGCCGCATGGAGAACCAATCTGATCTCCATGTGGTTTGTGCAGTTCTTTTGCATTATGGGATTGGGTTTTGCTCACGCCTTTGCGCCGTTTTACCTTCAGGAGCTCGGAGTCACCGGCAAGGAAGAGATCAGTATCTGGTCCGGTCTCTTTCAGTCAGGCGCTTCGGTCACGATGCTCATCGTCACTCCGATTTGGGGATACCTGGCCGATCGGATCGGGCGAAAGCCCATGAGCATCCGAGCCACCCTCGGAGGAGCCTTCTCCATGCTCGGCCTGGCGCTGGCACAGTCGCCGCAGATGCTCCTGGGCGTTCGAATCATCCAGGGAATTTTCACAGGGACGGTTGTGGCTAATTTGACGCTTGCCGTCGCCCGGGCCCCCGAAGAACGTATCGGAATCACCATTGGCGTTATGAACTCGGCGGTTTTCGTCGGCTCGTCGGTGTCGCCGCTTCTGGGAGGGGCGTTGGCCGACCTGCTCGGATATAGAACCAGTCTATTCGTCGCCAGTGCCCTCTTGTCTGTCGCCTTCCTGACAGTTCTGCTTTTGGTAAAGGAGGAATTTCAGGCGCCGCCCAAGAGCTCGTTTTCATTTTTTTCTGATGTCAAAAATCTTGTTTCTGGAACAGGGGTAATTGCGATCGTCGGCCTCGTTGCCTTCTTCGGATTCACCCGAATGCTGCCCCGACCCATCCTGCCGCTTCTGGTTCAGGAGATCGCCGAAGGCAGTATCGGGCTTGCCACCCAGGCCGGATTCGTCTTCACTGCGGGGGGGATTGCTTCGCTGTTGGCCGGTTTGGTGATCGGCATGCTGGCGGACAGGAGCGACCTGTACAAGCT
>CAZLRN010000376.1:0-4804 GCA_964561715.1 uncultured Spirochaetales bacterium | reverse complement strand
CCGATCCACAGGATAAAAACAGGCTGCCGCTGGATCGCATCGTTTACAGCGAAACCTGGAAGTAGCTAAATCGGAAATCCCTTAATCAAAGATTTTTCCCGGATTCATGATGTTTTGGGGATCCAGGGCTTTCGTTATCGCCCGCATCATTTTCAACTCAGCTTCTCCCATAACCAGCGGCATATCGTTGCCTGCGCCCATAACCCAGACAATTTGACCCATTTTTTACACGCATGCCAACTACTTGCTCCGCAAGCTGCTTGCGGAAGCAAGCTTGTAGCAATTCCGGCTCAGATCGGTTTCGGAAAATCTTGCTAGAATAACAGGAAATTAAGCCGGAATTGCTTGCAGCGCTTCCTCTTGTGCCCGATTCCATGCTCTCCATTGATCGTGCCGCCGAGCTCCGCGACGATGCGATAGAGCTCCGTCGGAATCTCGGGTAGAATCATACCTTTATGGGAAAGAACATCGGAACACGCCTTTTGTACTCCTGATACTCCGTCCCGAATTTTGCTTCGAGAAGCTTCTCCTCGGATTTTGAGACTCTATAGTAGAAAAGAACAATCACCACACAGACCCCAGCAGACGCCAGGGAGATGGTCGAAATCGTCAGCCCTAGAAAAAACAGCCAAGATCCAAGATACATCGGATGCCGTACGACTTTGAAAACCCCGTCAGTGAGAAGCCTGTAATCCTCTGCGGTTCCACCAAAGACCGCCTTGTGCGCCCTGAGGGCCAGAACAGCCGAAAGGATCAACACCGCTGCGGCGATGGGAAGCCGGATATAGAGGGGAATATGCTGCGCCGGAAAATCCGCGTAGTGAAAGATGAAAGAATCGGTTATCCAAACGACGAGGAAAAGCGTCAACAGAATCAACTGACCGATGTCCGTAAAGGCATGCTCTCCGGCCAGCTTCTGCCTTCTATCTGATGAGTGATGCCCCTTGTGTCTGTTTGTCATATTAGTCACGCTCCGCTCTTTGTCTCTATTCATGCAGACGTTTCAGCCTCAAAAAAATTGTAGCAGGTCCAAACCGCATTTGCGACACATCGCATGAGAAGCTCTGCTTTACAGGTCCCGCAAACAGGCGATATACTAGAAGCGTATCTAATCTCGCAATCTAACATGAAGTTCCATAACCTACCCCTTCCGGGAAAGAAGCAATTTCTCAAGAAGCTGCCCCAAAACTGGAGAGACATGAACGAACTCCACGAGGTTCTGCATAGCTTTCCCGGGTATTTTAAGTCGATTCTCATCGAGCTTCTGGAAGGTCCCATGTCGCACCAGGAGATTCTCGATTACATGGAGCGGCTTGCAATACGGTTCGGGCCGAAACACAGAAACAAGATTACCGAATCCGATCTCGAGAAAAATATAGCCTCTGCGCTGGAACAAAAAGCCCTCGCGCATCAGCAGGGCCGATACGCCTTAACACCGGGAGGCAGGGAGATTGCAGAGCATATTCAGGAGGCGATCCCAATCTTCATGAATGCCGTTCTCTCAACGCAAGTGGTCTCAGCAGTTACCATAGTCGTTCACATCTTTCTGAGCATCTTAAAACTGGGAGTGGGATTCCTCTCGAGGTCGGCAGGACTGATTGCAGACGGTGTCGACAACACGGTCGACACGATCTCTTCGGTGCTTGTCTGGATGGGCATTAGGTTCAACAGGGAGAGGCTTGTCTCGATTTTCATTATCGTAATGATGTTTGTATCCGTCGCAGGCATTGGCATTGAGAGCTATAACAAGATCATCAGCCCGGATCCGGTACGAAACGCAGGGGCTGCTTTCAGCGTCTCTGCCGTTTGCGGAATCCTCATGCTGCTTCTCTCTGCCTATCAGTACTTAATAGGTAGAAGAAACCTTAGCTTTGCGATCATGTGCCAGGCTGTCGATTCGAGGAATCATTTTCTCACCTCGCTGCTGGTCTGTTTCGGAATCCTGCTCTCCATAGTGGCGAGCTCCTTTTCCGCTGACTGGGCCAGGTGGCTGCTCTACGGAGACGGCATCGCTTCGGCCGTGATAGGTATCCTCATTCTGAAGAGCGCTATCGAGCTTGCCATTGAGCTTCTCAAACCTGAGGGTGAACCGACTCACGTCTCGCATTTTGTCGGCAAGGCCCAAGAGAAGATAAAGTCGCGAATCATCTTTGATTGGCTGTGCAGCCAACTCGAAAAACAACCTCTTGCAGAGGCTCAGCTGGAGCGGAAGTTTCTCGATGTCTTCTGCAAAGGGACTCCAAAAATACTCATCCTCTCGGGGGTGGGCTACAGGCCGGAGAGCGCGCAAGATCTTTTTCGCTACCTCAGCCTGTTTGTAGAACAGGGGAAGCTAATCCTCTCAAATGACCTGTACCGACTTCCGGGAGAATCCTGAACAGAGAAGAAGAACAGACGACGGAAGCCATGGTTCGAAGAATCGACAAACCGTACGGCCCTTCCTCGAAGAGGATCAGTCCACAAAAGGCGCGAGCCCCCTCTACGGCGCCGGCTTAATGCCTGTAACGTCGCTATACGTAACGGAGAGGGGAAGCTCGCGCGACCTGGGCTGGGTACGGCCTGGGCGGCTGAGCCCGGCAACACCTCTTTGGCCCGAGCTCAGATGCCTACCCCCTATAAGCGATGACGTCTATCTCGATATCGATGTCCAGAGGCAACCGCCCTGCCTGGATAGTGGTGCGGGCCGGATAGACGGGCCCGAAGTACTCTTTGTAAAGCTCATTCATTTCGCCGAACTTGCCCATATCCGAAAGGTAGACGGTGACCTTTACCACGTTCTCCAGACTGCTTCCAGCCCCTTCGAGAATGATACGAATATTCTCGACCGTGGTTTTCATCTGTTCGGATATCTCTCCTCGCACGATCTCCCCGGTTTTGGCATCCGCAGGACCCTGACCGGAGACAAACACGAGGTCTCCGATAACTACAGCCGGCGAATAGGGTCCCTTTGGCTCGGGACCACCCTTGGGCCAAATAGCCTCTTTCTTCATGCTTTACCTCCTGGAGATGCTATGGAATATCTATCATCAAGCCCTCTTCAACCAGAGAAGCCAGTCTCCCTGTTCGGGGGCTTCGAAGGTGTAGGACTCCTTTTGCACTGGTTTCTTTTCGGAGAAACATCCCTTTGACGGGTCGTACCATCGGCAATGCATCGGTTCCACGAAAGCCTCCCCCTTGCGCTCCACTCCACCCCCATTGGGAAGGTAGACCACGAGATCTCCGGATTCCTTGCAGCGTGCAGCTGCGATATGCGAAAGCGGATCCTGCACGCCAGGCTGCTCGGCTAAAACCTCCTGGGCGGGGAAGAGATGCTGCCAACCCACAACATCGAAGAAGCGCCTCAGGTAGATCACCGATTCGCCGCCCTCGCTGCAAACCGCCTCGAACCACGGTGGCGCTTCGCCCGCCTGCGGATGGTCCATGGGAATCTCTCGCTTCTCGCCCCAGGGCCAAATTCCATTGCTGCCGTAGGTCACCCCGACTGTCGGCGTATTGAGCAGGTTCCAGTAAAGCCCGTTCCTCACCTCCTGAGCCGAGAAGTATTGCTCCGTGCCGACGTGGCGGTGATGCTCGTAGCGGGGCTCGAGATCGATGACAGGTTTGACCGGTGACACATCCCAGCCCGTTGCTGGAGGTCCCCAGGTCAGCCAGCGCAAACGATCCTCCGACCATCGATGACCACTCTGATAACCCACGAAATCGTACCACGGCTCATTTCGAAACTCGTCTCCCAGCCACTGCATCCCCCGGGGATGCATGGTAACCAGGCGATTCTTGTCGCTGCCAAAAATCCGCCGCCCCAATTCCTTCCACTTTTCTGCTTTGTCGCCCAGGTAATCGCCGTCACCTCCCAGAAACCAGACGACCTGAAAAGCGTCATATCGGCACTTGATGTAGCGCGCCAGGAGCAGAGCGTCCTCTTTCGGCAGATACCATCCGGGATCCTTCGGAGTGCAGGCCCACAGAAGAACAAGGGCGGCAAACAGCCCCTGACGGTTGACTTCGACGACCTTCTCGTCGAGCCTGGCGAAAAAGTCGGGATTGATCGAGATCTCTCTATCGCCGCTGAAGGCCGTCTCCCCTTTCCGATCCTCGATGAAAGCCCGCCATTGGGTCATAACGGATTGGATTCCAGTGAAGCCCTGACTCCTTCTAAGCTCGAGATAGAACCGCCAATCCTCCGGATTCGACTTCATGATTCCGTTCCACGCCGTGTCGAACATCCAGAAGAAGGGCGTTCCGTCGCTATGGACAAATCTCCTCTGGTCGCTCGATATCTTCAGAGGACCGTGAAGGTAAAGCGGATTGCTGCCGACATATTCGTCGACATCGAACTCACCGCCCTGGCCGTTGAGCCCCGAGTCATCCTCTTCCGAACAGTGGGAGCTCCATTTCCACCTTCCCGCCTCGGATGCTTCGACCCGGGCCAGCCAGCGATCCTCACCGTTCCATACCGCCCGACGGGCCAACTCCCTGCCCGACGGAGACACAAAGACCACTCCCACATCCACGTCGCGAACCGGCTTCCTGTGCTTCTTCGAGCTCTTGAGCGTAATCTCTCCAACACCCCATCTGTGGGTCTTCACTGGTACCCTCCGAACTTCATCGGTATCATCCGAGTCGTTTGCTCTCTCGCGCTGCCAGTATAGCTGCTTTGGAGCTCCTGCTGAAGCCTGGAACGAACCAAGCGTTTTTGCCGCTAAACAGCCCACATGAAGAAGGACTACAAGCCAGGGTAAGAAAGGTAATTCCCCGTTGCCTCATATAAAATTCTAACCATAATAGATGGATGCCTCACATAAAA
>CAZLRN010000375.1:0-4806 GCA_964561715.1 uncultured Spirochaetales bacterium | reverse complement strand
GTATTTCCATTATAGCACAATCCTTTTAGGATTGCCCGCTACATAGATATTATTTCCGGACAGAAGACTTCAGTTTAGGGTGGGCTTATTTCCACAATGCTACTCTCCTGCTATAGTCTAAAATAATACTTGAAGAGTGGGAGCTATGTCTGGTACCTCCGATGTACAGGTGATATCTCTTGGCGGGTCGATGATTGTACCTGGCGAAGTTGATGTCGAATTTCTTAAAAACTTCTATCGGACCATTGATTCCTATCTTTCAGAAAAAGAATCGAGAAGGATCATAATTGTCTGCGGTGGCGGAGCTCCGGCAAGGAGCTACCAGAGAGCCTACAGGAATGTCGTCCCAAGGCCTCAGAGCGATTCTGAAGATTGGATCGGAATCGCAGCGACTCGTCTCAACTCCGAGTTGCTCAAGCAGGTATTCAGCGACTACTGCATGCATCCTGTTGTGACGAATCCTACCGAGGTAAGCGTGTTTCCAGGGAGAGTCTTGATTGCTTCTGGCTGGAAGCCGGGATTTTCTACGGACTACGATGCCGTCATCCTTGCCGAGAAGTTTTCTGCCGATTCACTCATCAATCTGTCCAATATAGCCAAGGCGTACACCGACGATCCGAGGACCAATCCCAACGCGAAGCCGATCGATAAGATTTCCTGGAGCGGTTTCAGGGAGATCGTGGGAGAGACCTGGATTCCAGGCAAGAATGTTCCATTTGACCCTATCGCGGCCAAGAGGGCCTCTGAGATTCGGCTCAAAGTTATCATCGCCCTGGGCAGCGACATGCCTAACCTCACGAACATCCTGACTGGGAAAGATTTCGAGGGAACCGTCGTAGGGCCGGACTAGAAACGCTACTCGACAAAACCTTCGCGATAATGCCAGAGGGTTTGCGAAAGGTCTGCGGTAAAAGGATTCGATCGGGAGAAGTCTGGAAGCCAGGTCTTATCCGAAGAAAGCTCCTGGACGAACCCTTCCTCAATTCCCAGTTCCTCCAGCCACTTGAACACTTGATCGTATTCCTTGCGTGTGATCAGGCGATTGTCTAACAGCTCGCCGGCCGAAGTGGTTCTACCATGTGAAATCGGGGTGTATTGAAACATTAAAGAGAGAAGGGTCCGCTCGTTGAGATTTTTGCGATACCATTTCAGGACTTCTTTGGTCGAATTGATTTTTCCCGGAAGCACGAGATGCCTTACGATAACGCCTCGCCGTAAAAGCTCTCCGTCGAATATGATCTCTCTGTCGTCGGCCATACGAAGCAGGGCTTTAGAGGCTACCTCCGGATAGTCGGGAGCGGCGAATAGCCTGCGCGAAAGGACAGGATCCAGGGTTTTGAGGTCTGGGAGGTAGATATCGACGAAAAAATCAAGAAGCTCGATAGCTTCTTCTGATTCGTAGCCCGAGCTATTCCAGAGAATAGGTACCGAGAGACCCTTCGATTGAGCTATCTGGATGCTGTTGATGATCGAAGGAGTAAAAGGAGTAGCGGTAACTAAGTTAATATTTTCAGCTCCCCGCCTCTGCAAGAGCAGAAAGACCTCTGCCAGCGCTTCGACCGAGATTTCTCCTCCCAAACCTTCGTGACTTATCTGGTGGTTTTGGCAAAAGGAGCATTTCAACGTGCAGCCCGAGAAAAACACGGTACCGGAACCGCGCTTTCCCGCAATGGGCGGCTCTTCGCCAAAATGGATACCGGCCCAGGCCAGGCGGACAGAATGAGTCTGTCCGCAGAATCCTTGATTTCCGCGGGTTCTATCAACACCACAACGGCGGGGGCAGAGATTGCAGGATTCATAGTAGGCTTTTAGGCTTTGACGAAGGCTCTGCGATGATGGACTCATTTGTTGACAGGATGGGTGATGAGGAGTATTCTCCTACTCGCTACTCTGCACAGCGATGCAGACAGCCGGCGTGATGAAATTGGTAGACGTGCCAGACTCAAAATCTGGTGGGCTTTTAGCCCGTGTCGGTTCGAGTCCGACCGCCGGCATATATATTTAAAGAATATATAAGTGAAGAATCGCCTTAGCGCTAGGCACACCGGCAGGCGCTAGTTCCGTGGACAGTAGCTATTATGAGCGCACGAGAATGACTCATGGGGCTCGCCGCTGGCGCAGCAGGTTTCGCAGCCCGCCGGCATGGGAGCCGATTCCTTCGAAACGAAATTCGACGCCGAGATCAGCTTCTCGAGATTTGCGCTACCGCAGGATGAGCACTTGATCGCAGGTGAATCCTGGCTGACTCCAACCAGAAACTCGCTCACCTTCCCGCAGTCGTTACAGCGATATTCAAACAGTGGCATATGTCCTTCCTTGTGTGTGATATAATACATACGAAGCGTCCGGAGAGCAACGAAAAAAACTCGATCGAAGCCTTGACTCTTTTTTTCCCCCTAGCTATTATTACTTTATATAAGCACATGCTTATAGACTTATTGGTATGACAGAGAGCGAGCTGGCCGATATCTACAAAGCCCTTTCCGTTCCCTCGCGGATCAAGATCCTGAAGCTGATTTCCGGCAAGCAGCTCTGTGTGAATGCCATTACGAGGTTTTTGGAAATAAGCCAGCCTGCGGTTTCGCAGCACCTGGCCATATTGCGCCGGGCGGGTCTGGTAACGAGCGAGAGGGGAGGATACCTGGTTCACTACACTCTCAACCGCAAGAGGCTTGCGGAGTTCAACAAGGCCGTGGCTGAGATCCTCGGCAAGGAGTTTGTCACCCTCGATGCATGATGTAACGAAGGGCAATTAAAGCGGAGAAGTTTTTTTTTGCCTTAATTATAAGTAGCTGCTTATACATATTGATTTAAGTGAAGAGAAAATATTTAAGTGAAGAGAAAATATTTAAAGTGTGCATAAATTTAAGTGAAGATGAAGAAAGTGAAGGAGAACACAAACTTACGATAGGAGGAAGGAAATGTGTTGCTGTCACGATGATAGATCCAGGGCTGAGTGCCAAAAGCCTGAAAAGCTCCAGGGCAAACCTTCGGAGTGCACTCCGGAACAGATCAAGGAGTGTCATGGCGATGTCAGCGGGCATCCTTGCGAAGAAAAGACAGAGTAGGGAGCTCCGGTACAACTCTTGGAACTCTTAAAGGCTGAGAATCTTGTCAAGGAGTACCCCGGTGTCACGGCCGTAGCCGGGGCGAGCTTCGGTATCGAAAGCGGTGAGATCTTAGGTTTTCTCGGTCCCAATGGGGCCGGGAAAACCACAACCATCAACATGCTAACGGGTCTCGCGCGAATCACCTCAGGTGCCATTTTTCTGCAGGGTAAGGAGTACACCCACAACCCTAAAGCTGCGCAGAGATCAATGGGCATCGTTCCAGACGAGAGCAACCTCTACGACGACCTCGATGGCTTTCAGAACCTCTGCTTCTGCGCTGCCCTCTACGGAATGAAAAAGGAAGAGCGCGAGGAGAAGGCGAGCCGTCTCATCAAAAGGTTCGATCTCCAAAACGCTGGAAAGCGTCCCTTCAAAGCTTACTCCAGGGGAATGAAGAGGAAACTCACCATCGCAGCGGGAATCATCCACAATCCACAGATTCTCTTTCTCGACGAGCCCACAACGGGGATCGATGTCGTTAGTGCCGGCCAGATCCGAAGGCTTATCCAAGATCTGAACGAAACCGGAACCAGCATCTTTCTGACAACCCACTACATCGAGGAAGCTGAAAGGCTCTGTCATCGGGTCGCCTTTATCGTCGACGGCCGAATCGTTAGGATCGGCAGCCTCGAAGAGCTCATGCGAGAGGCCCAGCGGGAGCACGTTCTGCAGATCACGGCGACCGCGTGTGACGAAACGACCCTAAAGAGCATGAGGGAGCGTTTTCCCGAATGCAGAGTCGAGCTTCGCAATCAGAAAAACGGTCGCGACAACCGGCAGAGCGATACGGCTACGCTTACGGTAGTGTCCCAGAGTTCGATCGATCTGATGCCCATCGTCGAATTCCTCCATGCCAGGGGAAGCTCCGTTTCCGAAGCTAAGCTCGTTCGCCCGTCCCTCGAAGAGGTCTTTGTGCAAGTCACGGGAATCGACACTCACATCATGCGCATCGATCGGGAGGGGAAAAAGAAATGAGCTCGTGGATCGCCTTTTGGAGCATACTCAAAAAAGACGTCTCGACCTATTACCTCAAACCACCCAATATCAGCTGGGGCATCATCTTTCCTCTGGCCTGGACCCTGATGTTCTACCTGAGGTCCCAGGGCGCTGTGGACATTCGTGCCTTGCTACCCGGAGTCATCGCTCTTTCGGTGCTGTTCGGCACCACCTCCATGCTTGCCGTAACCATCACCTTTGAACGGAGAAGTCGATCCTTCGAACGCCTCCTCCTCGCCCCCATCGACTATAAGCTGCTCGTGACAGCCAAAACTACTGGAGCCATTCTCTTTGGTGTAGCCAGTGCCTTTGTCCCGATTCTCCTCGGCGGGCTTGTTTCGAGTGTAGGGGGAATTTCCTGGCTACCGCTTTTGGGCAGCATCCTGCTTATCTCCATCACCTCGGCACTGCTCGGATTGTTTATCGCCGTGTCAGTGCTGGAAGTGTTCGAGGCCATGACCTTCTCCAACTTTATCCGTTTTCCCATGCTTTTTCTCTGCGGGCTCTTTATTCCCGTTACGAGCCTCCCCCTGATTATTCGGCCTTTAGCCTACTGTCTACCTCTCACTTACGGGGTGGACGTTCTGAGAACGTCTATAAACGGGGACGGCCATTTCCCTCTTCTCCTCAACTTTGCAGTGCTTCTGGCTTTTTCAGTCGTGCTATTTACCCTTAGCCTCAGAAATGTGCGGCGAAAGTG
>CAZLRN010000374.1:0-4806 GCA_964561715.1 uncultured Spirochaetales bacterium | reverse complement strand
TCTGGATCACCCGTGGGCCCTGGAAATACTTCCTGGACGGCACCTTTTCGACAAGAACAGCCTGGCTTATGGAGGCCTATGAGGACGAACCCCAAAACCAAGGACTGAGGGATCACACCTTCGACAAGCTGGAGCTTCTTCTATCCATGGCCGCCCGCAAACGAAGGCAGCTGGCCTTTCACGCCATTGGCGATAGGACCATACATGAGTTCGTCAATACCTTTGAAAAAGTGCAGGCCCAATTCCCGCTGCTGAGGGATTTGAGAATTCGCCTGGAACACGCTCAGTTGATCCAGAAATCGGATATCCCTCGAATCAGGGATTTGGGCATTCTGGTATCCGCTCAGCCCTCAGCCCTGGGAACACCTGAAAAGGATATCTCACTCCTGGGCAAGGAGAGAGCCGAAAGATCCTACGGCTACCGTTCTCTCCTCGACAGCGGCGTGAGGCTGTCTTTCGGCTCCGACATGCCAGGAGAGCCGACCTTCGATCCGTTGCTGTCCATTCATCACGTTGTCAATCGCTCCGGTCCAGAGCGTATCACAGCGCAAGAGGCTCTCGCATGCTATACCCAGGGAAGCGCCTACGCTGAGTTCAAAGAAAAAGAGAAGGGCACTATTGAGCCGGGCAAGCTGGCCGATCTGACTCTCCTTTCGGATGATCTTCTCGAATGCCCCACTGAAAAAATCCGTGATATCAAAGTGGAGATGACGATAGTTGGCGGAGATGTGGTTTATCGGCGTTCCAAAGCTGACGCCTCTTGAGAATCATCCAACGCCGTACGGTAAAGACCAAAGATCAACGATCGGCTCTTATTACCGTTTGAGGCAGATCAGGACTTCATTCCCGTCATCGCGAGCCCCTGGACGATATTTCTCTGGGCAAAGGCAAAAACGATGAGCACAGGGAACACGGCCAATGCCCCAGCGGTAATCGATAGATCATACGAAGTCCAGGCCTGCCGACAGCAGAGTCCCGTCCCAGCCGGATAAAGACTATCTCGAGATCATCTAGTTCTTGGTGAATAATTGGAGTTGCACCGAATGGTAGCACTCGCGCCATTTGTTAACTCTTTGCATAATGGGTAGTTGAGAAATCTCACCAAGAACTTATAAAGTTTCTGGTGAATTATTCACCAGAGACTATTTAGCCTTTGCAGCTAAGGGGGATCTTCCGGCTGTCTCGGGCTTTCGGGGCTTTTTACTACGTTTTAGGGGGTTATTCAAAAAGAGAAGGGGAAGAACACCCAATACCGTGAGCGCAGCCGCAAGGAGAAAGGCGTTGTCAATGGCGCGTACAAAGGCCTGGGCGTTCAAATGCCTCGCTAAAAGGGCCGGGGCCTGGCTGGCGGCTTGAGACAGGGAGCTGCCTGACGAGTGAACCGCATAGGTTTCAAGTGATCCCAGAACGGACTGAAATGTTGGTGAGTTGCGGTCGAGAGCGGCACCGAAAACAGAGAGATGGTAATTTATCCGCTGGGTGTAGACGGCGCCAATAGCAGCGATACCGAAGCTCCCCCCGACACGTCGGATCAGATTGAACAACCCCGAGGCCTGGGCCATCTTTTCGATGGGCATCTCCCCGATGGCCAGTTTGGTCAACGGTGTGAAGGCCAGCCCCATACCAAGACCGCGAATATAAAGAGCCAGCATGATTCTCGCGTTTTCGCTGTAGAGCGACAGATTGCTGTTGATGTAGAGAGAGATGGCCATGAGTGATATGCCTGTGAAGGCCAGAATTTTCGGATTGATCCGATCCGACAGCACTCCGGAAAAGGGCGAAATACAGCCGTGAAGCAGGCCGACCGGCAGAAAGAGCGCGCCGGTTTGTAGGGCGGTGTATCCGAGCCCCCTTTGGAGGTAGAGGGGCATCAGGAATCCGCTACCGAACATGCCGAGCCCGAATGCGAAGAGCACGAGGTTTGTTATGGCGAAATTCCTGTTGCGGAATAACCTCAACTCGACCAGGGGTTGGTCCACGGTCAGCTCAACGGTCAGGAATACAACGAGACCTACAGCTGACAGGAAATAACAGGTGAGCATGTACGGCGAGGTCCACCCTCCTATGTTCCATCTGGCATTTCCGTTGGCCAGGGCCAGAAGCAGGAAACCCAGGAACATGACCATTGAGAGGAAGCCGAGGAGGTCGAACCGCGCCCTCTCTTCCTTTTTATGCTCCCTCTGAACCGTAAGGGTCAAAATAACCTGTAAAATCCCGACAGGCACGTTCATGAAGAAGATAAAAGCCCAACCAAAGGTATCGACGATGTATCCTCCGATAACAGGCCCTAGCGACATCGATGCCGCACCGGAAATACCCCAAAATCCAAGCACCATTCCTCTGCGTTCCTGCGGAAACTCCCGTGTCACGATCGCCAGGCCCACAGGCATCAGAAATCCTGCGCCCAGTCCCTGGACAATCCGAAATAAAATGAGAATGCTCGCACTCCAGGCCAAACCGCACAGCAGAGAGCCGAAGGTGAATCCGATAATAGCGATAGTGTAGATGCGCTTGTATCCCAGATGATCAGCCAACCATCCCGAGGAGGGTACCATGATCGTGCTGACCATCATAAATGCGTTGATAACCCACTGGGCGGTATCCACGTCGACGCCGAAGGACGTCATGATCTGGGGCAGAGCCACACTGACGATGGCCATGTCGAGCACGAACATGAAGGAGCCGATCATGATGTTGAAAAGAATGACCCAGCGATACCAGGGAGCTGGCGTGGTGTCGTTAGGAATGGTGCTCATCTGTTCCGAAGACTGATTCGGACCGTCACGGACATGCCGGGCAGGAGAATACGGGGATTGCCGTCATGTTTCAATGAGATGCGGACCGGGATTCTCTGAGTGATCTTCGTAAAATTGCCAGCAGCGTTGTTAGGCGGAATGAGTGAAAAGAGACCTGAGGTGCTACTGCCTATGCAGTCAACCTCTCCGGCAAAGCGTATGCCAGGATGGGCATCGACTGAAATTGCGACAGGAGTATTCACTCTGATTTTAGTGATATTGGTTTCCTCGAAATGGGCCGTGACCCAGACATTTTCGATATCGTGAACTGTAAGAATCGCCTGCCCTGGTTCGACGATCTCACCGGGGGTCAACCATCGTTTGGTTACCACTCCATCCATCGGAGATACAATGATCATGTTCGAGAGATTGTTCTCGATCACGGCGAGCTCGGCCCGGGCTGTTTCGACCTCGGCCAGATCAATGGCAAGTTGGGCTTCGGCCGCCTGCACCGAGTTTAGCGCGTGTTCCAGCCTCTCTCTCGACACCCCGTCCTGTTTGTACAGGGCCGCTATACGCTCGTAATCCATTCTCGCCCGTTCCAGATTGACCTGGGTGAGCTCCGCTATCTTTTCGGCAGACAATACGCTCGTTTGAGCAAGGGCCTTTTGGGCCAGAAGGTCAGAATCATCGAGCCTGACCAATATCTGTCCTTGCTTCACGGATTCGTTTTCGTCCACCTCGATTAGATCGAGACGGCCCAAGATCTTGGAGCTGATGGTCGCACTGGTTCCGTCAATGGCAGCATTATCAGTAGAGATATAGCCTCGAATCTGGGTCATCCAGTACCATAGTGCAGCACTACCTGCTGTCATGAAGAAGACCACGACAATGAGTAGCGCTCTCTTCGATTTTTTCTGCATAGCTCTCATACATCGCTCGACAAGCGCCGGGCGATCCTCGCACAATCTTACTTTGCGTTAGCGTTGCGTTAGCGCTTACTGTACTACTTCATTACCCTGTATGTCACTACACCGGACCACTATTACCACGAGGCTTCATCATCTGCTATAATTCCGGCTAGCGAGGCTGGAATGATTAGAATATGTCCGGCAGGGGGATATGATTCATGAAAGTTGGTATCGACAGCTACTGTTTTCACCGTTACTTCGGTGAAGTGTACCCGACACAGATAAAACCCGAGACAAAGCTGACCCTCGAAGATTTTTTGAAACGGGCCGTTGAGCTCGAAGCCGACGGCGTCTCTCTGGAGTCGTGCTTCATTCCTCGTTTTGATACCGACTATCTGCTGGAAATCAGAGCCTTCTTGGACACACACCAATTGGAAAGGGTATACGCCTGGGGTCATCCCGTGGGGTTAGAAGGGGGGCGAAATCCGAGGGCCTTCGATGATATGATTGCGAGCTTTTCCCACGCCCAGGCGATCGGAGCCAAGGTGATGCGAGTCGTCAGCAGCAACCGCCAGCTGGTGGACGAGACCCGGCCACAGCAGCTCGAAAAGCTGGCGGAGCTTTTTGGCAAAGCCGTCAAGGTGGCCGAAGAGTATGAAATAAAAATCGCAGTGGAGAATCACAACGACTACACGGACGAGGAGTTTTTGCGCCTCTTCGAGCGTGTCGATTCCCCCTATCTGGGCCTGACCTTTGACACTGGCAACTTCGTGAGGATGCTGATCGATCCTTTAAAGGCAATGAGAAAGCTCAAACGCTATGTCTTTGCCACTCACCTGAAAGACCTCAAACCAGAGAAAGGCTTGCCAGTGGACACGTGGCATTACTTCGCCTGCACGGCAATTGGCGCCGGTCTCATCGACAATCTCGAGATTGCCAAGGAATTGAAAAGCGTCGATTATCAGGGCCTGCTCACTGTAGAAATCGATTACCTTCACGCCGAGTATGAGAACAACGAGGACCGTGCCGTCGCGCAAAGCGTTACGGAATTGAAACGCATCAGTCGCGCAGTGGACAGCGCATCGACAAGCTGATAGAGCACGGCGATGATTTCGTTCAGACACATATGAGACAGATTTGATATAGAATGGGGGGACCGG
>CAZLRN010000373.1:0-4816 GCA_964561715.1 uncultured Spirochaetales bacterium | reverse complement strand
GCCAATACGCTTCTCATGGCCATGATAACCATCACGATGGTTATTCCGCTGCTTAAGGTCGTCTCTGATTCCTTCGATTCGGTCGGGGCATATGGTATGAACCTCATACCGGCCAAAGCGACGACAGCAGCCTACAGTGCCATCATTACTTCACAGGAGCTCTACAGGCCATTTCTGATCTCCGTCTACGTGACGGCGGTGGGAACGGTTGTGGCCCTGTCCCTTACAACAATGGCAGCCTATGTGCTCACCGAAAAACAGCTGCCGGGACGTAAGTTCTTTATCTACATGATACTGATCACCATGATCTTCAACGGGGGGCTCATACCGACCTACATGCAGATCCGGCGCTTGGGTCTACTGAACACTCTCTGGGCCATCATACTGCCCTTGAGCATCCAGTCCTATTACCTGATCTTGATGAAGAACTTCTTCAGCGAAGTACCGAACAGCTTCAAGGAATCAGCAGAAATCGACGGCGCCGGCCCTATACGTATCTTCCTGCAAATCATGCTCCCGCTATCTAAACCGGCGATAGCGGCAATCGGGCTTTTCTATATCGTTCATTATTGGAACGACTTCTTTCATTTTGTCATCTACATCAACAGGAATGAGCTTCTCAACTTTCAGGTCAAGCTCAGAGAGATGGTGCTGACCGATGAGTTTGTACCGACGCCTGATGTCTGGGTCTTTCCAAAAAGCCTGCAAAACGCGGCCATTGTCGTGACGATCATCCCCGTCATGATCGTCTATCCCATTCTGCAGAAATACTTTGTCACTGGCCTGCGACTGGGCGGTATTAAAGAGTGATTTTTGCATATTCACCGGACGTTGTCCGGAGATAGATAAATCTATAGGAGCGTGAAATGAAAAGAATCTTCTCTCTAAGCATCGTTCTGCTGTTGCTTACGATTTTCGCCTTTAGTGCAGGACAAACCGAAAGTGCATCAGCAGCAGCACCCAAAAAGATCGTCGCATTTTTAGACACTACTTTTTTAGTGCCTGAGTGGGGCCAAAAGGAGGTCCGGGACAAATACCAGGAGCTGACGAGAATCGAGCTCGAAGTCATTCAGCCGCCGCACAACCAGTACTACGAGAAAGTCCAGCTGGCTTTTGCTTCGGGGGACTTTCCCGATGTCATCGAGCTCAATAGTGACAAGCTCATCGAGTATGTGCAGGAGGGTGCCATCGTAGACATCACCTCTCAGATCGAGAACTCTGCCATTATCCAGAAAATCCCCAGACAGTATATCGAGTCTGTTCGATTCGCCGACGGGAAACTCTACTCCGTGGGATTCAACACCGGAGGCGGCTGCCTGACGTATGTCCGCAAGGACTGGCTGGACAAGCTCGGTCTCGGCATCCCGAAGACGTGGAACGGGTACTACAAAATGCTGGTAGCCTTTGCCAATAATGATCCTGACGGAAACGGAAAGAAGGACACCATCGCCTACGTCGCTCCAGGCGTAACCGATGACATGTACCTTCGCGACATCATGCAGGGCGCCTATCTCGATTTCCATTTCAGGAAAGGAAAATGGGTCGACGGATATGCCCAACCTGAATTCGCCGCAGCCATGGAGAGGCTTCAGAAGTGTTACGCTCAAGGATTGATCGATCCGGAGGTATTTACCAACAAGACCTCCACCTGTCGGGAAAAGGTGTACTCCGGCAGGGTCGGCGTGTTCACCTACTGGTCAGGTACGTGGAACGAGCGCCTCGAAGACGGCATCAGAAACGGTCCTGTCGGTAAATCCGCTGAGTTTGTTCCCATTCCGGCCATCGAGGGAAGCCACTACAGGAACAGAATCGCCGTTCAAAACGCCATTACGATCGGAGCCAAGGATCCGGACTTCGTCTTCAAGAACTTCATCGAGTTCATCCACGACGGCAAAGAGGGGCAGCTGCTCTTCACCCATGGTGTGGAGGGAGTGCACTGGGCAGTCAAGGATGGCAAGAGGCAAAAGCTTCCGAGACTGGATGATCCCAAACTGATGTTCCAGAAGTCCTATATCCATCCCGAGCTTCAGCCGGCTCCCTGGGACGATCCCTTTGAGCTGTCCTTTAGGGTCAAGAACTCGGTAGCCATTCACACGGCCGGCGCCGAGCAGGAGAAGCTCAAGCCGGTCTCTCCGACCCTGATCAAGGTTTCCGGAGACCTGAAGGCTCTCCGCGAGGAGATCGTATCTAAGATCACCATTGGAGAGTTGGGCGTTGCCGAAGGTCTGGCTCGCTATAAAACAGAGTCCGAAGCCCTCGGCATGAGTCAGATTTTAGCCGAGCTCAACAAGTAGGGAATGAAATCTAGTGAACGAAATCGCTTCCCCGTATTTCTTCAAACCGGTTTGGGTGAGCCGTCCAAACCGGTTTGATCGAGATCCTCTCGGAGTGGACCTACCGTTTCTGGGATTGAGAACATATACAGGGCTGAGTCGAAAAATGCTGGTAGGCGGTACGATCGGTTTTGGTAATATGGGTCAGAAGCTGACCCGCTACATCAACGAAAATCCTTCGCTCGACGCCCGTGTCGTCGCTGCCTGCAATCGCGGGAAGCCTAATCTGGAGGTCGCCAGGAACGAATTCGGGTTGAAGGTTCCTCACGAAGTGGATGAGATCTTGGGCTGGAATCTCGATTTCGTTCTTGTCCTTTCCACTTCCTATGCCCATGCCTCCCAAGTCACGAAAGCCGCTGCAGCGGGCTGCCATGTCTTCTGCGAAAAACCCATCGCTTTGAACCTGCAGGACGCCGATCTCATGATCGAAGCGGTGGAGAAGGCGAATGTCGTGAATGTCGTCAACTACATCATGCGGTACAACGAAGGCTATATAAAGATCAGGGATCTCGTCCAAGCCGGAGAGCTGGGGCGGGTTCTTTCCGTCACTCATTCCAGGATGAGCTGCTATGGGCTCTACGAGGGCGGAGCGCGGCACCGGGCGATCGTAGAGCCGGAGGAATCAGGTGGTTGGATCGTTCATCACGCCTGCCACGACATCGATTTTCTCTTCTGGCTTTTGGGCCCCATTCGTACAGTGTACGCCCTCACTCAAAGCACCGTTCCTAACGCAGCCTCTGAGGAAGAGGTCCTGGGAATGGTTGAATTCGAGAATGGGGCCGTCGGCTCTATCGGTGAATCGGTGTGCGGAATTCGCGACCACTACACGCGGGTTATCGGTGCCAAGGCGTCTTTAGTGATGACAGGGGAGAATGAGCAAACGGTTTTTCGCCTGCATCGCGAAGGCGCTGAAAAGCCGGAGCTTCTTCCGTTTCAGGACTCCAAGAGGCCAGGCGGCGGGATCGATCATTTCTTCGAATGCATCCATCAAAACAGGAAAAGCCCCCACTCACTGCGAAGTGCAAGACATTCGCTGGCGGTGGCTCTGGCGATGAAGGAATCCGTTCGTACCGGCAAAACGGTAAATGTGGATTCCAGAGATGATACAGGTTCCTAGGATCTCTGATCAGCGTCGGCGATGCGGTTGATGCCGTCGATAAAGGCTTTGGCGCTGGCCTCTATGACGTCTGTGGAGACGCCCCTGCCGATCACCTTGACGTCTCCCCTCTCCAGTCGCACAAAGACCTCACCCATGGCCTCGGTGCCGCTCGTTAGGGCGCGGATCTCGTAGCGGTTCAGCTTGATGGACATGTCGAGGAGGTCCGAGATCGCCTTGTAGGTGGCGTCCACCGGCCCGTCTCCCGTTGCAGCCCCCTGTTTGACGTCGTCGCCGATTCGGATCCTAACGGTGGCTGAGGGAATGGTGCCGGTGCCGCTTGTGGTGTGGAGATACTCCAGCTTGTAGGTCGAAGGGACCGGATGGATCTCGTCGTGCATAATCGCTATGAGATCGGCATCGAAGACCTCCTGCTTCTTGTCAGCTACATCCAGGAATCGCTGATAGACCTGATTGATCTCGTCCTTGCCGAGGTCATACCCGAGCTCCTCGAGGCGGTGTTTGACGCCGTGGCGCCCGGTTCGAGCAGTAAGAACCACGTTGGTCTGTGGAGCACCGACATCCTCGGGCTTCATGATCTCGAAGGTCTGGCGTTCCTTAAGCACACCGTCTACGTGAATTCCCGAGCTGTGGGCAAAGGCATTGTTCCCGACAATAGCCTTGTTGACAGGAATCGACATGCCCAGCGCATCTCCCACCATGCGGCTGGTGCGGAAAAACTCGTTGGTTTTGATTCCCGTCTCCAGTCCGAAGTAATCCTTACGGGTTTCCAGAGCCATGACGACTTCCTCGAGCGCAGCGTTTCCAGCTCGTTCCCCGATGCCATTGAGGGTCGCCTCGATCTGCCGAGCGCCGTTGGCCACGCCTGCCAGGGTGTTCGATACAGCCATGCCCAGATCATCGTGGCAGTGAATGCTGATAATAGCCCGATCGATGTTGGGGACGTTCTGCCGGATGTCCCTGATCAGCGCTCCGAACTGCTCCGGAATGGCGTACCCGGTGGTATCCGGAATATTCACAACCGTTGCCCCGGCTTCGATAACAGCCTGCAGGAGCTCGTAGAGGTAGCTCTTCTCCGTGCGGGCCGCGTCCATCGCGTAGTACTCCACATCGTCGACGTACCCCTTGGCGTGGCTCACTGCCCTGACCGACATCTCCAAGACCTTCTTGCGTTTTTCAGCAAGGGTCTTGCCGTACTTGTCGTCTCTGAAAATGCCCATGATGTGAATGTCCGAAGTACCCAGTCCGGTATGGATCCGCGGTTTCTTTGCCGGCTTGAGTGCCCTTGCGGCGGTATCGATGTCATCCTCTCTCGCGCGGGTCAGTCCGCAAATCGTGGGACCCTCGATCTCCTGAGAGATGAGCC
>CAZLRN010000372.1:0-4866 GCA_964561715.1 uncultured Spirochaetales bacterium | reverse complement strand
CGAGTGATCTTCTATTTCTGTAGTGCATCCACTCCCAGCCCGGAGGCCTGCAAAATTTGTCGAAAGGGATCGTAGAAGCTGTCATCGTGTTGCACCAATCCTTCCCACTGGTAGGCTTTATTTAGAGCTGCCTTCCCCTCATCCGTGGCAGCAATCTCCAGCAGTGCCTTTGCGATGCGATCCTGTGTCTCCTGAGAAAGGGAAGGGGAGAACTGCACTCCGTCGTTGGGAATATCGACCGTAAGCTTGATCACTCGCACCTTTGTCATGACATCCGGATGATCTTGCTCCAACCGTACCCTGGCATCAGCATAGGTGGAGCCGGCATCCACCTCCCCATTGTACACTGCCGCTACCACCGCTTCATGGCTTCCTGCATCCACTATCTGCTTGAGATCGGATTCTGGTCTGATCCCCTCTGCCCGCATGGTCAGCATGGGAATGATCCAGCCGCTTGTTGAAAGAGGGTCGGGACGGGCAAAGGTTTTACCCTTCAGATCGGTGATTTTTTTTATGCCGGTATCGGCGCCCACAATAAGCTGCCCGTTGTAGCTGGGGCTTCCGAAACGCACGGACACTAATGCAGCGCGGGCTACACCCCGGTCTGCTGCCAGGATATAGGCGAAGGTTGCGAGGGACGCCATATGGGCTTTGGGAGGATCGGCAGACAGGGCCTCTATGACACCGGCGTACTCGGTGGCCACGCGGGTATCGAAGTAAAGGCCCGTCTTATTGTGAAGCATATCAGCAACTTCCTGAGCGCCGGCTGCTACCCGTAGCATTTCGCCCGACGGAACAAAGGACCAGACGATAGGATTTTCCTCAGAGCCAAGCTCCGGTTTTTTAGCACAGGAGCCTAGAGATAGAAGAGTCAAGAAGACCAACAGGAAACTTAATAGCGTGATAAGGCGATCTCTCATGTGCTCCTCCCTGTTAAACTAGCCGCTTAGGCCGGAGATTTCTCTTTCCGCTTAAACAGATTTCCAATATCGTTTCTAATTGCATACAGGCACGGTACCAAGACCAGCGTAAGGGGGGTTGCAAAAACAAGACCGTAACCCAAAGCAAGCGCCATAGGAGCCATCCAAACATCGGATCCGCCGATCCCGTATGCCAAAGGCAGCAATCCGATAACCGTGGTGAGCGTGGTGAGCAGAATGGCCCTGAGGCGATCGGATGTGCCTTCGGCAATCAACTCCAGCATGCTCAAATCGGTTTTTACCTTCCTGAGAGTATTTAGGTGATCCACGAGCACAAGCGAATCGTTGACAACAACGCCTGCGAGTCCGATTGTGCCGATCATGGCGAAGAAGCCGAGGGGTTCGTTGTGAAGGGCAAATGAGACGATGACGCCGATGAGTCCAAAGGGGATGGCGACCATTACAAAGAAAGGTTGGCTAAAAGAATCGAAGAGAAGCACGAGCAGGAAGTAAACTCCCATTATTGCTATAGCAAAGGTTCCGATGAGGTTGACAACTGCCTTTTCGCTCTCCTCTGCCTCGCCGCCGACAATGAGTTTCATCCCAGGCCAGTCCTTGTTCACATCAAAATGCTCAAAAACGGCATTGCTGACGGCCATGGGGGTCGTGATGTCTTTATCGACATCGCCAAAGATAGAAATGGCTCTCTCACCGTCGAAATGCCTGAAAGCACTGGGGCCCGGCCCTGTTGAGAGAGTGGCTACATCGCCCAGGCTGATGAGCCGTCCCTGTCGATTGGGTATCTTCAAGTTTTGCAGGAAGTAGATGTTCTGTCGGGCTTCCTGGGTGAGCTGCACGCGAAACTCCACATCTTCGTCACCATCACGTATGCTTGTTACAACCTCCCCGTCGAATGCAATTCGTACATTGCGGGCGATATCGGCCACTGTAAGCCCGCGCCTAGCAAGGTTTGGCCGATCAATCTTGATTTCGATCTGTTCCTTGCCCGGCCTGTCGTCCCGGTCAATATCCTTTGCGCCCTCGATGCCCTTGAGAAACTCCTCCACTTGATCGGCGAGCTCCTTGCGTTTTGCGTCATCGGATCCGATGACGCGCAGATCGATAGGCCTTCCCGTTGGCGGTCCACCGCCTTCGATTTCGAAAACGATCTCAGCATCCTGCCCGAGCGCTTCGGTTTTCGTTCTGATATCTTCAACAATCTCATCCGCTGTTCTCGTCCGCTCGGGGTAGGGAGTGAGTCCCACTAAAATCTGTGCATGGTTTTCTCCCAATCCTCCCCGCTCAGATCGGCCGATACGGGATACGAAGGTCTCGAGCTCTTGTTCGGGAAGTGCCGCAATGATTTTCTCGATTCCGATGACCACTTCTTCCGTTGCTTTCAGGGATTTTCCGGATGGGAGCTCGATAGTCGCCGAGAAGTACTCCGCATTCTTGCTCGGGAAGAGGACAAACTCCATAAAGGTCTGTGCATACCATAGGGCTCCTGCAAAAACGGCTAAGAAAAGAATCACAAGGAGGTAGCGAAACCTCAGCAGATGATAGGAAATTCTTCTGAATCCTTCTTTCACTTTGTTGAACCACCTGTGGCTTACCGTCTTGGCTCCTCTTCTCAGGCGCTTTTCGAGCCCCCGATTGATATGAGCGGGAAGGGCAAAAACCGCTTCGAACAGAGAGATAAACAACGCAAGACTCACAACCAACGGAATGACATAGACAAACTTGCCGATCATACCCGTCATAAAGAACATTGGCACAAAAACCAAAAACGTGGTAAGAACCGTGGTCAGGACCGGAAAGAATACCTCATAGGTTCCATTCACCGCAGCTTCCAGAGGAGGGGCGCCTAATTCGCTGTGTCGATTGATGTTTTCCGATATGATGATTCCATCGTCGACAATGATCCCTATTACGAGAATCAGGGAGGTGAGGGAGAGAATATCCAGAAATGCGCCAAACATGGGGAGTAGAAAGACCACACCGAGTAGCGAGACGGGAATGCCCATAGCCACCCAGAACGCGGTCCTTCGATGGAGAAAAATGGTCAGCACGAGTATGACAAAGATGAGACCGATGAAAAGATTCGCACCGACAATCTGAAACCGATTCTCCACATAGACTGAAATGTCGTTGGAATACAGAATCCGGACATTTCCATATTTGAACCAGAACATCTTCTCCTTCTCCCGTGGGCGGAAGAAGAAGTTTCTGATTGTATCAATTATGCTGACCTGTTCTTGGGCCTTTGCAGGAGCGAACATCTGTTTTTCGGTCTCTTCTCTGATAAGTTTCTTGATCGCGTTGGTTGTTCGGATGATGTCTGCCTCTTCGCTCTTAAAAACAATAAATGAAATAGCCTTTCTGCCCTCCATATGAGATATGACGGTTTCCTCTTCGAAATCATCCTTTACTATGGCAAGGTCCTTTATCCTGATGAGTGGTCCCTCAAAGGTGGTACGCACAATCACATCCCCCACCTCGATGGGATCCTTGAACTGGGCAAGGGTCACAACATTTTTTTCGTCAGTGTACGATTCGAATGTGCCCCCTGTCATGCGGATGTTGCTGGCCTGCACAGCCTGGATGATGTCTCGAAGCGGTATCTGGTATCGGTCCATCGCTTCCGGTGAAACCTCTACTTTGATCTCCCTGGCCCGATATCCGTATTTGGACAACATCTTGACTCCGGGAATATCCTTCAATTTTTTTTCAAATTGCTTGGCCATTTCTCTCATTTCCCCGTAGGGAAGGTCGCCGGTAATCCCGACCTCGATGATATCAATCCACGAGGTATCGATGTCTATGACAAAGGGAGATTCAGTGACCTCGTCGGGGAAATCGGTAACTCTGTTCACCGCCTCGTGAATGTCGTCCTTCACCTTTTCGATATCTTTAACATCAGGCTCTATGAGTACCTCTATGCGGGACAGGTTTTCCAAGGAGGTGGAGGTAATCCTATCGATACCAGTGACATTTTTTAGCTCATCTTCGATCTTGTTGGTTACGTTAAGCTCAACGTCCTCCGGAGATGCGCCGGGGTACGTTGTTGTAATCTCCACCATGCCAAAATCGACGTGAGGATAGACGTCGCGCTTGATGATCGCCAGCGAACCGGCACCCAACACGAGAACCGCAACGGTAAACAGTGTGGCCAGCATATGGCGTTTTGCGAAAAATTCGATGACTGCTCTCATTTAGAAACCCTCCGCAAACGAAGTATTTCATTGTATAAATTGGGGTTCGATTCATTATAGATAGGCTTCGTGGATTTTCAAGCAGGTTTTTATCGAGCCAGTGGACTTTTGCACGATCCGAATACTGTCCTACAGAGATGGATTCCAAGCGCGTCGAGTACCGCGTTTTTTACCGTAAAGTTTTTTGCCGTAAAGATTGGGGCTGAAGAAGCCCTGCGAGCTTATCAGCCCCAACCTCTGTTCTCCGTATACACAATCCGGGCTATTCCGAGGCTTGCGTCATCCTATCGCCTCGGAACCAGTCTCTCCGCTTCTAATACGTATGCATTCTCCCAAATCGACGATAAAGATCTTACCGTCGCCAATCTCTCCGGTCCGGGCGCCTTTTATAATTGCCTCCACAGTTGGTTTGACGAAATTATCGTTGACTGCGATCTCGATACGAACCTTTTTGAGCAGGTTGACCTCAATATCGACGCCTCGATAGGACTCGTGAAAACCCATCTGCTGGCCGCATCCGAGAGCGTTGGTCACCGACATCTTGTATACCTCTGCCTTGTAGAGCTCCTGTTTGACGTCGTTGAGCTTGTGGGGTTGAATATAGGCTATAACCAGTTTCATCTCGTTTCCTCCATCATTACTGCGTTGTAAAGACCTGTAATCCGCTGTAGGACTCAATACCGTGCTCACCGATATCCAGGCCGCGCAGTTCCTCCTCTGTGCTGACGCGGATG
>CAZLRN010000371.1:0-4936 GCA_964561715.1 uncultured Spirochaetales bacterium | reverse complement strand
CGGTAAACCGCGGCGCCCAGTCCTTCGACCCATCTGAGAATACGGTTATTGGGTATATCGCTGAATAGCACGAAGTCACCATCTGCAAAATAAACAGGGCCTTCCACCCACCGGGCGCCGCTGTAGAGTTGCTCGAGCCAGCAGCTCCCGGGAATGTACATTCTGTAGCGTCGGTCGTAAATCTCGAAGTCGCTCATTGTGCACTCCTCACGACGGAGATAATTGTCTCCGAAGCTAGTTGTAAAAGACCGCCGCTTCGGCGCGGTCCGCCGAAGCGGCGGTGCGGTGCGGGCGGCTGAGCCCGTCCGACTGAGCCCGCCCACCCGCAGCGCGGCTTTGAAACTGCAGTCACCGGAGCCCACTATAGCACATTAGCCTGTAATGCTCGATTCTGCTCCAATAATTTAGTAAATTCACCCAGGAGTCAGATATGGGGAATATTAAAAACTCATTCTTCAGAAGGTTAATTTCCTCCAAGAACTTTCTGATGATCAATACGGCGTTGGTTTCCATGATAGTCGGGTTCGTGTTGGCCACAGTGCTCAACTTCAGCTGTACGGATTCCAAAGACCAGGGGAACATCTCCGAAGGCGGAGTAAGACGGGCCTATGCTCAAGACGCAGGTGAGTCGAGCGAAGGGTTGAAGACCCTGGAAGATATCCAGTATTCCTTCAGACAGGTCGCCAGGATGGCGCTACCTGTTGTGGTGGAGATCAACGTTGTTGAGAAGGTTTCCCAAACTCAGCCTCCTTTTAACTCTCCCTGGGAGTTCTTTTTCAATCCCTTCGACAGATCGCCTCAAGAGCGTGAGTTCCGACGACCCGGTCTGGGTTCCGGTGTGATCGTCCAAAACGGTAGCGGGAAGGTATACGTCGTAACGAACAACCACGTTGTTGGTGGAGCCGAAGAGATCAGCATCAGGCTCAACGATGGACGAGAGTATGAGGCGAAGATCGTCGGGAAAGATGCACGAACCGATCTTGCGCTGGTGGTTTTTGAGACAAAAGAGGAGATCCCAGTGGCTGTGCTGGGAGACTCCGATCAGCTCCAGGTTGGCGATTGGGCTCTAGCCGTCGGCAATCCCTTTGGTTTCGAGTCTACGGTGACGGCCGGCATCGTCAGCGCCCTGGGCAGACAGGCCAACGGGGCGATGCAGATAGCCAATTTCACGGATTACATTCAGACAGACGCTGCCATCAACCCAGGTAACTCGGGGGGTGCGCTGCTCAACATCCGGGGCGAGGTCATCGGGATCAACACTTGGATTGCATCACAGAGCGGCGGAAGCGTTGGACTCGGGTTTGCCATTCCCATAAACAACGCGAGAAAGGCCATTGCCGATCTCATTGCCGAGGGAAAGGTCGTGTACGGATGGCTCGGTGTTCAGATTATAGACGCCGACTCCCAGCAGTATCCCGCCTACATCGACGAGATGGGCGTCAGAAAAAGTGGGGGAGCCCTGGTGCTAAACCTCTTTAAAGGCTCACCGGCTGAAAGGGGGGGGCTCCAATCGGGAGACGTGATCACCAGGGTTGGTGATACTCCGATCGGAAGCTCCGGCGAGCTCACCAAGATAGTCGGGAATCTGCCTCCGGGGCGACAGATGGTGTTCACCTTTATCCGCTACGGGGAGGAGAAAAGGATCACGGTGAAACTCGTTGCCAGAGAGGATGAGGAGACCGTTCAGTCCAACACAAATCTTTGGCCTGGAATGGTGGCGGCCCCCCTCACCGAAGAAATGCGTGCTCAACTCGAGCTGCCGAGGAACCTCCACGGAGTGATCGTCGGGAGCATCGTGGAGGGTTCGCCGGCCAGTTTCGCCGGCCTGCTACAGGGGGATATCATTACCGAGATTGCAGACCAGCAGATCCGCGGAATGATGGATTTCTACCGTGCTATCAGCAGCACCAGGCGAGAGCTGCTCTTTCGTGTCCAGAGAGAGGGGCAGGAGGTAGTTCTCGGCATCGTCCGGTGAATCCGCTGATCCGCACATTCCATCCGCTGTAGCATTTTGACCCGTTAGGGATATTGTTGATCCACGCCGATGTGTCAATCTTCCACAACAAAAAACGGCTTTTAAAAAGCAAGCCCAAACCAACGCAGCAGACTCATTCTATCTCTTTATAATATATAAAGTTAGTCGTCATCTTTCAGTCGACTCCCGGATATCAAATGGCACATTTTTTGCGATTAAATTTTTATACTCGTCATTCCATAACTGATGAGGAGGCATGGAGACTGTTACCAGGTCTACAGAACATCGTAGAAATCTTTCCCCACGGGCTCTTCCCGCCACAGGAGCTGCAAATGATGGTGGACTTCCTTGACCGGAAGGCTTTTTTCTTCCTATCATGGTGCGCAATATTTGCCAGAGATAGACGTTCTGAAATCCCTCGTCGGGATGTCCTAAGTGCGATAGTGAGGGAAGGAGAAGCACAACATGGAAACACGACGTTTTGGTAAAAACGATCTGGCCTGCTCCGCAATTGGATTCGGGACCTGGGAGATGGGGACCACCCAGTACGGTAAAATCGATATAAAGGAGGCCAGCGACGCCGTCCAAGCGGCCCTCGACCACGGGATCACACTGTTCGACACCGCAGAGGTCTACGGTCCGTTCATCTCGGAGGAGATACTCGGAAAGGCGCTGGGCGCCCGCCGGAAAGAAATAGTGCTGGTCACAAAGGTAGGCTTCGAATACGAGGGCAACAAGATCGCCGGAAAGAAATCGAGCTATGACCACATCATAAAACACTCGGAGGACTGCTTGAAGCGCCTCGGAACGGACTGGGTCGACCTCATGCTCGTTCACTGGCCGGACCACAATACTCCTTACGATGAGCCAATCCGCGCTCTGGAAAAGCTCAAGCAATCTGGCAAGATCCGGTATTATGGCGTGTCCAACTTCGCTCCCGCCATGATGGAAGTCTGCGAAAAGGTCGGTCATCTCACAGCGAACCAGGTCGGCTACAACCTCTTCGATCGGCGGGTGGAGAAAGCGGTGCTGCCCTACTGCCGGGCCCACGGCATCGGATTCATGGCGTACGGACCTCTCTGTTACGGGATGCTCACAGGCACCTTTACTCCGGAAACAACTTTTGCGCAATCGGACTGGCGGTCCAGGAGTCTGAGCTTCGGTCTGCCCATCTTCCAGCGGGAGCAGTTTATGAAGGAGCTCAAGGTGGTGGACAGCCTGAAGGAGCTGGCAGCCCGGTACGACAAAACCGTTGCCCAGCTGGCTATCTCCTGGGTCTTGGGCAATCCCGATGTCACGGTTGCCCTGGTAGGTGTGCGAAACGTGCGTGAGCTCGAAGAAAACATCGCCGCAGTCGATTGGAAGCTGACTCCGGAGGACCGGGCTGAAATCGACCGGATCTTCAAAGATAAGGACGTGCCGACAAACGTGGATTCACCGCAGGCGGTTTAGGCGACTAGCCGAATCCAGCCCTAAAAAAGGCCAGACGGAAAATGTGCTGTAATACCGCTGCGACATAGTACAATGGTGCGCCGCAACGGCAGACTATTGCGGCGCTACTCGAGACGCAGGTTGATGCTGCGTAAGAGCGGCCAACGGTCTACATGGCTTGCATAGAGCAGAGCCTCTGAGCCGGCTCACTGTATCAAAATGACACATGCTGGCAAAATAGAGGAGAGGCTTCCCGCGTGCCGTCAATCTATCTCCTTGCTTAATAGTGATTTATCTCTCCTGCGGTATGGCACACTTTATGCATCTACACACATGTATAGTATAAACCACAAGGAGGAACAGTATGGCAAAAGCTGTCGGAATAGATCTGGGAACAACGAACTCTGTTGTTGCTGTAATGGAAGGCAGTAAGCCTGTTGTAATCGCTAATGCAGAGGGAGCGCGAACAACGCCGTCCGTGGCGGCCTTTACCGACGACGGTCAGCGGCTGGTCGGCCAAATCGCCAAGAGGCAGGCCGTCGTGAATCCGGCCGGCACGGTTTATTCGGCTAAGCGCTTTGTGGGCCGCAACTACAGTGAAGTCGGCTCTGAGATGAAGATCGTTCCCTACAGGGTCATAGCGGGCCCCAATGATGCGGTCCGGTTCGACATCAAGGGAAAACAGTACGCTCCAGAGGAGATTTCGGCCCAGGTACTGCGGAAGCTGGCGGATGATGCCTCCAAATACCTTGGAGAAAAAGTCAAAAAGGCGGTGATCACCGTTCCCGCCTATTTCAATGATGCCCAACGCCAGGCGACCAAAGATGCGGGAAGAATAGCCGGGCTCGAAGTGCTGCGGGTCGTCAATGAACCAACAGCGGCAGCCCTGGCCTACGGCATGGAGAAGAAGGAAAACGAGACTATCATGGTCTTTGATCTCGGCGGTGGAACCTTCGATGTCTCGATTCTCGAGGTAGGAGACGGACTGTGCGAGGTGCGCTCCACCTCAGGGGATACACATCTGGGAGGCGATGACTTCGACACGGTGATCGTGGATTGGCTGGCCGATGAGTTCAAGAGGGAGCAGGGCATCGACCTACGAAGCGACAAGCAGGCTCTGCAGAGGCTCTACGAAGCGGCCGAGAAGGCCAAGTGCGAGCTCTCCACGACGCCCCAAACCAACATCAATCTGCCCTTTATTACGGCAGATTCCACGGGACCCAAACACCTCTCCATGGACTTGAGCCGCTCCAAATTCGACCAACTGACCGCGCATTTAGTCGAGCGCTGTCTCGGTCCGGTCAAGCAGGCCCTGAGCGACGCCAAGCTCGGCGAATCGGACATCGACGAGGTTATTCTCGTCGGCGGAGCCACGAGAATTCCTTCGGTCCAGGAGCTGGTCAAAAAACTCACAGGCGGAAAGCAGCCCAACATGTCGGTGAATCCAGACGAGGTGGTCGCAGTAGGAGCCG
This sequence comes from uncultured Spirochaetales bacterium, assembly GCA_964561715.1. Classification (GTDB taxonomy): domain Bacteria; phylum Spirochaetota; class Spirochaetia; order SZUA-6; family CAZLRN01; genus CAZLRN01. Next base: position 58 of record CAZLRN010000371.1, on the reverse strand, counting down.
CAGTTCAGGCCGGCATTCTGCAGGGCGAGAATCTGGACGGCCAGCAGGGCGGCGTTTC
>CAZLRN010000370.1:0-4959 GCA_964561715.1 uncultured Spirochaetales bacterium | reverse complement strand
CGTTTGTCGTGATATGCGGGCGGAGACAGCAGGTTCTTGCGGAGGCAGCGAGAAAGATCTCGGCATCCGGCGAGAGGGTTTTGCAGGTCCCCGCTGACGTAACAGTGGATAGTGACGTGGATGCCCTCATCGAGACCATTGTAAAGGTCCGAGGCCGGATCGACATTCTGGTCAACAGCGCAGGGATCATGAGGTTTGGACCTCTGGAGGAGGCCACGATCGAGCTGTGGGATCAGCTCATGCAGGTCAACCTCTACGCTCCCTGGAGGCTCATGGTCAAAGTGGCGCCGATCATGCGAAAAGCAGGGGGAGGGTCGATCATAAATCTCTCATCCATCGCCGGAGCCAAGGCCTTTCCCAACTCTGGAGTATACTGCACCTCGAAGGCGGCGCTTCAGCACCTCTCCCAAGTGGCGGCGATGGAGCTGGCGCCGGACAAGATACGGGTCAATGTGATCTCCCCTGCCCTTGTCGAGGACACGGAGCTGGCCAATCCGATTTTCGGCGAGGAAAATGTGCCGGAGTTTTGGGAGAAGCTCAGGCCCCTTCATCCGCTGGGACGCAGCGGGAAACCCTCCGATATCGCCGATGCAGCCCTCTTTTTTGCTTCGGAGCAGAGCTCTTGGGTCAGCGGGGTCATCTTCCCTGTAGACGGCGCGCGGCACCTGGCTACAAACAGGCCTCCAGCCTAGCCCACCGCTGCGGCAGCATTGATCCAGCACAGGAGGATTCTTAAGTCCTGGATCCTTTTAGCCCCGTCGGTCCAGTGCTCGTATGCTGAGAGAAAAGGTAGTAGGGGGACGGCGGTTGTACCCTGGCCTGTAAAAAAGGCGCTGTAAGAGCAGTGGAGTACAAATCCCCTTTCGATGACGCTCTTCCTTACGGCAAAACGCAACGATCTGTATCTACGAAATGAGTATCGAGGCGGTAGGTTAAACTGAAAATAGCCGCACAAGCCCTTCGGCTTCGAGGCCTTCAATACGCTGCTTTGCCGCTGTGCCAGAAATGCCCATGCGCTGACCTAGCTTCCTGTAATCAAGAACCTCTCCGTGCTGTTGCGCCGCTGCTTCGAGTGTCTCTGCCAGTCTGCTCTGTGAGGATATGCATGGCCCCTTTGGCGAAAAAGGAAACACGCATATTTCTATCGGAAACATGTGTGTGCTCGCATTGTAACGTGTGCTCCCATTGTAACGTGTGCCCCCATTGTAAAACGTGTGCTCCCATTACAAAAAATGGGAAAAAGTCAAGTTTTGCTTTAGAGTTTGCTTGAGAAATTCCCACTTTTCACAATGATCAGGAAAGTAATGATCAGTAAAGCAAGGGTGAGAGAGGCAATGATAAGGGAGGCAATGGTAAGGCAGGCAGAGATAAGGCAGGCAGAGATAAGGGAGAAGAATAAAGTATGGCGAAGCTGACCGTTACCGAAAGTGGAAGTGACGGCTGGAGAGGTGACTATTTGTGGTCCGCCAGGCGGTCTGTGACCTCTGAGGCGATCTCTGCCCACTGCCACAGCCGCTGCGGCTGGTAGCGGACCGTGCTGATGTCCTTCATGATGATCTCGACGTTGCAGCCATGCTTGAGCGCGATCCGCAGTGTTTCGTCCAATTCCTTCCTGACAGTCTCCGGATCCCAGGAGTCCGTCGCCAGGATGGCAGGACTCGGTTTGAGCGAAAAAACGTAATCTCCAGAGAGCTCTTCGGCCATTTTCTCCATATCGTTCCATGGACTGACCGAGACCTTTCTGAGATTGGGCACCTTGCGCAGGAGGTGCATTTTCCTATAAAGAGGCTCGCAGCAGCCATAGTAGGTCAGGCCAAATCGCTCCAGCCAGCGCCGTTCGTAGTTCAGAGCAAACTCCTCGTGCATCTCCGGAGACACCTCCGAAAAGATCTGGGCGGTCGCGCTTCCCCAGAGATCGACGCATCGTACATGCTCGCGATCGAAATCCGCGCGAGGCAGCTCATCGGTGTATCCATACGCCCCGGAGCCGATTCGAATGTTGGTGTTGTTGAGAGAAAGAAGATTCTGGGTTTCGTACTGATCGAGGGCCTGGATGTAAGCGGTGGTTATGCGATCCACAATCCTGTGCATGAAGTCGGGTCGAGCCGCGAGATTGAACAGAGCCGGCTCCGCTCCCGTTAGCTCGATGAGATCGTCCCAGGGCGAGAATGAAAAGCCCGGAGCCCCGCGTTGCTCAACCGCTACGACTCCGTCAAAGATATCTCTGTAGGCCTGAAGGTTCTCTTCGGACTTCGAGACATCATGGGAGATGGTTGGAGTCTGGATCTTTTCGATATCCTCCTCGGTCTCGAACATGTTACGGTAGCGGTGAGAGACGACTGTATTAGTCTCGTCCGTGGCGAGGATATCCTCTTCGATCTCCACTCCTATTCCCGAATTCCGCACAGCCAGCGGGGCGTAGACAACCGGCTCGACAACCATATCACCCGGCATATGCTTCCACTGGTATAGGGTCTGCCTCAGTTCGGCTTCGATGCGCCGACAGAAGGGACTGGAGGTGGTCAGGCCGAGCTCGTGATCGACCTCCATTTCGTTCCAACACACATCATTGAGCCAGACCATCGGCTTGTCGGCTTCTAAGCGGTTGAGACGGGTCCACAACGACTTCCGTTTCTCCTGAATGGGAAGCGATCCGATTTCCGCCAACCTACCTGCCAGCTCTCGGAGCGTACGTTTGTCCTCCAGGCTCACAGAAACATCGAGAGGCGTCTGGGTATAGTGCTCCCGATTGACCCTGTGGCTGCGATCTATTTCGTAAACAGGCATCCCTTCCTCCTATCGATCAGAGCAAGAGCGCTAGAGCATCTCGGGCGAAACCGCCTCGAAATAGGAAATCAGAAATGATTAGTACGACATTAATGATTAGTGCGACGTTCATTTATCACCCGCCGATGACTTCAGCATAGTGCCTCTCGATCAACTCTTTGAGGCGGCCTCTGTAGTAGACAAAGTTGTCCAAGGATATATCGGGGGGAACATGATGATCGATGTAGGGTATATACCCGCCCTTTGCCAGCATAGCGGGGATTCGCCCTTCCAGCTCTTCGTCGATGGCTTCCTTTCCTTTTATCACGGCCCGTTTGTCGATTCCTCCTGTCATCTGCAGCCTGGGAAACTGCTTCCTCACTTCCACGACATCCATGCTCGCAGCCACTTCGAAGGGATAGATCCCTGTAACTCCGCCCTCTAGAAAGAGGGGGATGAGCTTCCGGCAGTTGCCGTCGGTATCGATCAGGATGCTTTTAACCCCCATGCTCTTCAAGAAGGATGTGAACTTCTTGTAGGCGGGGAGCATGAACTCTCTGAACATCTCAGGCGAAATGAGCGGACCGGTGTTGTAGCACATATCTTCCCACATGGCGAACATGTCCACCTCGAGCTTCTCGAGAACAGGAGAGTAGAGCCCCATGTAGAAATCCAGCAGGTCTCCGACAATCTCTCTGATGAAATCCGGATCGTCGTAGTAGCAGGTCATCAACCGGACCTCGCCCAGAAAGTAGCGGATGGGACCAAAGAAACCTACCGATTGTCCCAACCTCAGAGCAAAATCCCGATTGTTGTACCTCTCGACAACGTCGTCGAAGTTCTCAGGAAGCCTGCCAGGAGTCTTAGGATCGAATCGCTCGGCCTTGTACTTGTCCCAATCCTCTCGATTCGCCACCGGCCACTCGAGGTAATGGGGGATACTTGCCGTTCGGGCAACTTCCATCTTGACTCCGATTTCATCGATGACCGTCTGGCGATCTCCCCTCTCCTCCAGCACCTGGCGTTTGTTCTGGGGATAGATCCAATAGTTGCCTGGAAATGTCTCCAGCGGTTTCTCCAGGCCGAGGGGGTCTTCGCCTGCATATCCGACAACGGGGCGGCCGTTGACGTGCACCTTCCCCTGACTCCTGTTCTCCTCGGCGTCATCTCCGAGAAAATCCACCATGCCTTCCTTGCGCCACCTCTCTGCTGTGTCGATCCAGTAAGCCATCTCCCAGAGAGGAGGTGGTGTGGAGAGATCAAAATCCATTGTCGCAAGAAACTTTTCGCGTACGTTCATGTTTTTACCGTACAACATTATCGCATCAGTGGCCACGGGTTACGGGCTCCGTAGGCTGCGGGCGCGATCGTTGACGACCCATCATTGACGACCCCGATCTTCGCGGCTAACATGCATCATGGCAAGACAACCAAACGTCGTCGTTTTTTTCACGGATCAGCAGCGTTGGGACACCTCGGGTCTTCACGGCAATCCTCTGGATCTGATGCCCAACTTCGATCGTATGGCCCAGCGGGGCACCCACTTCTTCAACACCATTACCTGCCAGCCGGTTTGCGCACCCGCCCGAGCCAGCCTGCAGACCGGTCTCTATGCCACACAGACCGGGGTTTACCGCAACGGCCTGGCCCTCAGAGATGATGCGGTGACCCTCGCCCACTGTTTTGGGCAGGCCGGATACGATACGGGCTACATCGGAAAATGGCACCTGGGCGGTAAGGGTCCCGGAAACGAGAGACGGCTTGCCGTTCCCAAGGAGCGACGGGGCGGCTACGACTACTGGCTGGCTACCGAGCTAACGGAGTTCGTATCCGACGCCTACAACACCGTGCTCTTCGACGGTGATGGGAAGCCGGTCAAGATGCCCGGCTATCGAGTCGATGCCACGACGGATGCGGCGATCCGCTATATCGATGACCATAAGAATCGGCCCTTTTTTCTATTCCTGAGCTTTCTGGAACCGCACTTTCAGAATCATCGGGACGACTACCCTGCCCCGGACGGCTACGAGGAGCGGTACCGGGGACGGTGGATCCCGCCGGACCTGGCGGCGCTGGGCGGCTCAACCCACCAGCACCTCGCCGGCTACTACGGCATGGTCAAACGCTTGGACGAAGCCTTGGGCCGGCTGCTCGATGCCCTAAAGAGCCTCGATCTGTTCGAGAACACCATCG
>CAZLRN010000369.1:0-4960 GCA_964561715.1 uncultured Spirochaetales bacterium | reverse complement strand
GACGGCAGGCGTCGTCTTCGACGGCAGGCGTCGTCTTCGACGGCAGGCGTCGTCTCGATACTGCCGGATCATCCGGATTACTCCCTGATCGGCTTTGCTCTTAACCAACTATAGTACAGCTTCTAAACGACGAGCCTGATCGGCCCCTTTGCCGCCTATAGTATCTATTGCAGATAGTTGACTACTGCAGACAGAAGCGAGCCCGAAATTCTTCAGGTCTCAGAGTGCAAAATAGATAAAAAGTAGTAAAATTAGTAATCTTACTGCACCGAGATATGCGAACTTGAGAAGGGGACGATGCACGCTTATATCATTCGAAGGCTACTGCTTATAATTCCAACTCTCTTTGGAATCATGCTGATCAATTTCGTTGTGATCCAGATCGTGCCTGGGGGACCTGTTGAACAGCTGATAGCGCAGCTCTCCGGAACGGCGGTATCAGCCACGGAACGTTTCACCGGAGGGGGAGCAGAGGCAACTACCGACAGTCGGACGGGGGATAGAGCCCTCGAAGCGGGGGGTGAGATCACGAGTAAATACCGAGGGGCAAGAGGTCTGGATCCGGATTTTATCAGGGAGATCGAAAAGATGTACGGCATGGACAAGCCGCTTCACATTCGATTTTTCGATATGATGAGAAAGTATCTGACCCTTGACTTTGGGGAGAGCTTTTTTCAGGATCGCAAGGTCATTGATCTGGTGCTGGATAAGATGCCCGTGTCCATCTCCCTTGGACTCTGGACAACTCTCCTGGTCTACCTCATATCCATTCCCCTCGGTATTGCCAAGGCTATTCGAGACGGCAGCAGGTTCGATGTCGCAACGAGCAGCTTGATTACTGTGGCTTATGCGATTCCCAATTATCTGTTTGCCATTCTGCTTATCGTGCTGTTCGCAGGCGGAAGGTTCCTGAGCTGGTTTCCACTACGCGGGCTGGTCTCTGAGAATTGGCACGAGCTCGGGCTATTCGCCAAGATTGGCGACTACTTGTGGCACATGACGCTTCCCATTCTGGCCATGGTCATCAGCGGATTCGCGGGAATGGCCATGCTTACGAAAAACTTCTTTATCGATCAGATAGGAATGCAGTACGTGACGACGGCGCGAGCTAAAGGGCTGTCGGAACGTAGGGTCCTATACAGACACGTATTTCGAAACGCGATGCTTCTCGTTATTGCCGGCCTTCCCAGCGCCTTCATCAGCATCCTCTTTGCAGGCTCTCTTCTCATAGAGGTGATCTTTTCACTGGATGGTCTGGGCCTTTTAGGTTTCGAGGCAGCCATCAGACGCGACTACCCGGTGATGTTTGCCTCGCTTTACTTCTTCTCGCTTCTTGGGCTCGTGATGCGTATCGTCGGGGACATCATGTACGTCGTGATCGATCCTCGGATCGATTTCGAATCGAGGGAGGTATAGCGGATGAAGCCTCTGAGCCGCAGACGGCTTGCCAACTTCCGGGCTAACCGCCGGGGCTATATCTCCCTCTGGATTTTTTGCATATTATTTACATTAAGCCTTTTTGCCGAATTTGTAGCGAATGACAAGCCCCTTATCGTCTACTTTGACGGCAGAGTTATCTTTCCTGTGATCAAGGTCTACCCTGAGACGTTCTTTGGAGGCGAGTTTCCCACCGAGGCAGACTACCATGACCCCTATGTCGTCGAACTGATAGAGGCGAAGGGCTGGATGGTTTGGCCCCTGATTCCCTATTCATACGATACCGTCGTATTTGGGCTGCCGGCGCCTGCGCCTCCATCGGCGAAGAACTGGTTTGGCACAGACGACCAGTCCAGGGATGTGCTCGCCCGGCTCATCTACGGTTTCCGCATCTCTGTTCTGTTCGGCCTCGTGCTGACCTTTGTTTCGATAATTGTAGGGGTCACAGCCGGAGCTGTGCAGGGATACTTCGGTGGATGGGTTGATCTCGGTTTTCAGCGCTTCATGGAGATCTGGTCCGCCATACCGACTCTCTATCTTCTCATCATCCTCTCCAGCGTCGTGGAGCCTAACTTCTGGTGGCTTCTTGGAATCATGTTGCTGTTCAGCTGGATGGGCTATGTCGGAGTAGTCCGGGCGGAGTTCCTCCGAGCTCGGAACTTTGACTACGTCAGAGCTGCCAGGGCACTGGGTGTTTCAAACCTGCGAATCATCTACAGGCATGTGCTTCCAAACGCCACCGTTGCCACCATCACTTTTTTACCCTTCAACCTCAGTGGGGCGATCACAGCTCTCACATCCCTGGACTTTCTCGGCTTCGGACTTCCGCCAGGTTCCCCCTCTCTCGGTGAAATGGTCACCCAGGGCAGAAATAATCTGCAAGCTCCCTGGTTGGGTCTGACGAGCTTTTTCACTCTGGCCTCCATTCTCGTCCTTCTTATTTTTGTCGGAGAGGCTTTGAGGGACGCCTTCGATCCACGTAAGACCTTTACCGTAAAAACAGCGGCGGCTAGGCCATCGGCCGGTAAAGCGGTAGCTGTCAAGAAGGAGGAGGCAAAATGAGCTCCCTCCTCGAGGTTAGGGATCTTTCCGTGGATTTCTCCATGGAAGATCACGCGGTGCATGCCGTTAAGAAGGTCTCCTTCTCCATACAACGCGGGGAGACTCTCGCCCTGGTAGGAGAGTCCGGGGCAGGCAAAACAGCCACCGCCTTGAGTATCCTGCAACTGCTTCCCTATCCACCGGCAAGCCATCCTGGTGGGAGCATCCGTCTTGGAGGCGAAGAGCTACTCGGCGCTCCATCCGATGTTCTTAGAAAGGTTCGGGGAAACCGCATCTCCATGATCTTCCAGGAGCCGATGACCTCTCTCAATCCCCTCCATACGATCGAAAAGCAGGTGAGCGAGGTATTGATCCTTCATAAGGACATAACAGGAAAGGCGGCATCTGACCGCACCCTGGAGCTTCTTCACTTGGTTGGACTTTACGAAGCAGAAAAAAGGCTTACGGCCTATCCTCACGAGCTGTCCGGGGGACAGAGGCAGAGGGTGATGATTGCTATGGCTCTAGCCAATGAACCTGATCTGCTTATAGCAGACGAGCCCACCACGGCTCTGGATGTTACGATCGAAGCGCAGATCCTAAAGCTCCTTAAAGACCTGCAGAGCCGGTTCGGTATGGCTATGCTCTATATAACCCATGATCTGTCGATTGTCCGAAAAGTGGCTGAGCGACTGTGTGTCATGAAGGACGGTGAAATTGTTGAAAGCGGCGATATAGGAAAAATCTTCACATCCCCTTCACACCCGTACACAAAACATCTTCTAGCTTCGGAGCCCAAAGGGATTGCCATTCCCAGCGAAGGCGCCGCTCCTGTTATCAGCACCGAGAATTTGAAGGTATGGTTTCCGATCAAAGCAGGCATCCTTCGACGTACCGTCGATCACGTCAAAGCAGTCGATGGTGTCACGGTGAAGGTTGAAGCAGGACAGAGCGTGGGGGTTGTAGGAGAATCGGGCTCGGGAAAAACAACACTCGCTTTAGCCCTTCTTCGTCTCATCTCCTCCGATGGGCCTATCTATTTCGAGGGACGGCTGATCCAAGGATTGAAGAGCGCGGTCTTGAGGCCTATTCGACGGCAGATGCAGATTATCTTTCAGGACCCCTTTGGTAGCCTCAGCCCCCGCATGTCCGTAGCTGAAATCATAGAGGAAGGCCTTCTGGTGCATGGGATCGGCAGCAGTCCGGAAGAGAGGGAGCGACTCATCCTCGGCGCTTTGAGAGAGGTTGGCCTCGACGTCGATAGCAAAGACCGCTATCCTCATGAGTTCTCCGGCGGTCAGAGGCAGAGGATCGCCCTGGCAAGAGCAATCGTACTGAGGCCTAAGCTGGTCATCCTCGATGAGCCGACCTCCTCTCTGGACGTGAGCGTCCAAGCCCAGATTCTGGAGCTGCTCAAGGATCTGCAGCGCGAGCACGGATTGGCATACCTTTTTATCAGTCACGATCTTCGTGTGATTCGATCGCTGGCCAGCTATATCTTCGTGATGCATAACGGAAAGGTCGTGGAGCACGGAACATCGGATGCAATCTTCAAGAGCGCAAAAGAGGATTACACGAAAGCCCTCATGGAGGCGGCTTTCAAGCTGGATGCGAAGGAGGGCGGAGGGCAGCCTGGCGAATCGGTAGTGAAGACTTGAGATGAAAATGAGTACGTAATATGAGTGAAGGGAGGAACAATATGCAAGGCAAAACATTAAAGCACATTACAAAGTTCTATCTTTTAAGGGGTCTTGTTCTGGCACTGTTGATGACGTTTGCAATGCCTGCAGGTGCCCAAAAGGTCTTCAAAGCCCACGCCATTGCCATGCATGGTCAGCCAAAGTACGGACCGAACTTTAGACATTTTGACTACATCAATCCAAATGCGCCGAAAGGCGGAAGCGTGGTCTTAAGTACATTTGGAACCTATGACAGCTTGCATCCTTACATTTTGAAGGGGCAGTCTGCCGCAGGTTTGGGGTATCTATTTGAATCTCTCCTTACCAGCTCGGAAGACGAAGCCTTCACAGAGTATGGCCTTCTGGCTGAATCGATTGAATGGCCTGAGGATCGATCGTGGGTGGCTTTCACGCTGCGTCCTGAGGCCCGCTGGCACGACGGCAAACCGGTTACCGTTGAAGATGTCATCTGGACGCTAGAAACCCTCAAGACCAAGGGTCATCCCTTCTACAGATACTATTACAGGGATATTGAAAAAGCGCAGAAGGTTGGTGAACGGAAGGTCAAGTTCATATTTAGCGGCGGTCCCAATCCTGAGCTGCCCCTTATCACGGGGCAGTTGCCCGTATTGCCAAAGCACTATTGGGAAGATCGAGATTTTGAAGCGACAACCCTGGATCCACCGGTTGGTAGCGGTCCTTACAGGATCAAAAGCATGGATGCCGGCAGGTCCATCACGTACGAGCTCGATGAAAACTACTGGGGGAAAGATCTGCCTGTTAATATGGGTCAGTACAACTTT
>CAZLRN010000368.1:0-4965 GCA_964561715.1 uncultured Spirochaetales bacterium | reverse complement strand
TACTTCGTGCGGCGCTGGAGCGTGGCAGCCAGGGGAATCGACTGGTTCAAGAAACGGTTCATGCCCATCCTGTCTCCCATTACCACGAGCGCTCTGCTCTTAACGCTGATCCTGCTCTTCTCTTTCAAGGGGGAGATCATCCTGGCCAACCCTCTGACCATCTTCTGGATTGCTGTGCCACTTTTCATCCAGACCGTACTCATCTTTGTCCTTGCTTACTTCGTTCTGTCCCGGCTTCTCAAGCTCTCCTACCGGGATGCGGCGCCAGCATCCATGATCGGAGCCTCGAACCACTTCGAGGTAGCTATAGCCACGGCGACGATGCTCTACGGCTTGTCCTCCGGAGCCGCTCTGGCGACGGTGGTGGGGGTGCTGATCGAAGTGCCGGTGATGCTCATGCTCGTTGGAGTTTGTAAGAAAACCACCCATCTGTTTCGGGGAACATCTCAGTAAAAGACCACCGCTTCGGCGGTGCGCCGAAGCGCGGCTTCGAAACTGCAGCGAACTGAGCAGTGAGCTAAGCGCGGCTGGGTCAGTTAGAGGAAACCTCGAAAGCGATTCACCGTTTCGAACATGGCGACGATGTTTTCGGGAGGCACATCTGCCAGGATGTTATGGACCTGCTGGTAGATGAATCCTCCTCCCGGGGAGAGAGTCTCGAGTCGTCCGAGCACATGCTTTTCTATCTCTCGCGGCGAGCAATGGGGCAGTATGGCCTGAGTGTCGCATCCCCCTCCCCACAGGCAGAGCCTGTTGCCGAAATCCCTCTTGATTCCCTCAGATTCCATTCCCGCGCAGCTCGTCTGAACCGGATTTGTCGTGTCCAGGCCGGCTTCGATCATGTCATCTAAAAGCGGTCTGATTCCGCCGCAGCAGTGCAGCATGACCTTGACGTCCGCCAGCTCTTTGGCCCTTCGCCATAGGGCAGCGTGACGCAGCTTGAAGTATCTCCGATACATATCGGGTGAAAACTGAGGACCCGACTGCATTCCCATGTCATCGCCAAAGAGGACGATATCGATGTACGGACCGACCGCTCCGAGATACGCCTCCAAATTTTCGAGATGAATCTCCACGAGCCGATCCAGCAGCCGGTCTACTGTCTCTGGCTCGGCGCCCATGAGCCAAAGGAAATTATCGATCCTGCAGAGAAACTGCGGAATCTCAACGATATTTCCGCCAAAGAGGCCAACAACGGCCCGGTCCGTCGACTCCCGAAACGCCCTGGCCGTCTCGCGAAGCTCATCGCGATCGAATTCGGCCAAAATGGGAGACGTGGGAACGGACCACATGGTATCAGCCAGAGCCTCGCCGAGATCGGCAAGATTCTCGGGAATCCCGTCCAGATAGGGCCAGTAAATCTGATCAAAGTAGAGCATGCTTCTGCGCTGAATACCAACGGGACGACCGCTTGGGCTGTAGAGCAACCAGTCATCACCCTGCCTGCGCACATCGATAAAGCTCGGTATCAGGCACTCGTTTCCGTCCGGCAAAATCCAGGGCTTCCAATCCTCGTCTTTCTGGGAAAAGCCACGCCCCAGCTCCACCGCATCTATTCCAAACAGATCGAGCACATCTTCATCTATGAGGGCCAGCTGCTGGATCATATCGTAAACCCGGATAGGGCGCCGCGGGAGACCCAGGTGCTCTCTGAGCCTGCGATAGGCGATAGCCATGATGCCGCTGCTTCGGTGAGCGCCGAAGTCGACGGGAAGACGGTCCGGCTGCTCGTGGTTCAGCGCCTTCAGCACGCGTTCTCGGGAGGATTCCGCCATGACCCATACCTCGCTTTCGACGCGCGCCCGGGTAGTCAGATCATCTGCAACCGCAGCAGCGCATCTATGCGAAGAGTTTATCGCTTCTGCTGGTGATGTGAAAGCGCATCGTTCGAACCAGATAAACCATGGCATACCTCTCCGATGTGATGGTTGTTGAGAATTGAGCGACTTAAAGATTGCTTCTTAAGTCAGGTATGTCAACCAAAATCGCTGGGAGTTCTCAAACAGTTTCGAGACATCTGCTCGTCGACACGACGCTTTAGAACTCTTTGTCCGGCAGATGCTCACGCAGCACACGCTCGAGCGAGGCTACTCCTTCGAACCGAATAGCTTTGATATTCATCTTTCGCGCGGCGGCGACGTTCCTCTCGGTGTCATCGATGAAGAGGCAATTCTCCGCCGGTACTGCGAGCCGATCGAGGCAGATGCTGTAGATCTCGGGCTGCGGCTTGGCGTATCCGGTCTCGCAGGAGTAAACACGGACGGAAAAATAATCGAGCCATTCGAAATGCCTGACAAAGTGGTAAAGATGATCATGGGGAAGATTTGAGAGAAAGCCCAGGAACACTCCGGCGGCGTGAAGCCTCGAAAGGAGGTTTAGGACTTCCTGGTTGATCTCGGTCCAGCTCTCGATGTCACGCCTGATGAGCTCGGCGCTTGGTGCTGAGGAGTTTTCTACTCCGGCTTCTTCGAGGACTCTGGCCCAGTACTCTTCGCCTCCCGAACTTCCCCGATCGTAGTCATGCCGGCAGTTGCGATAGGCTTGCCTCAGCCCATCGGCGCCTATACCCACAATCGAGGAGACCTCTTCGAAAAAGACCGGATTCTGGGGGTAACTGATGACCCCTCCGTAGTCAAAGACAACGCATTTCGTTTTCGGTACTATCACTTGCGGGGTATCCTATTCTTCAAAAACCTCACACTCCAGCTTGAAGCTCGGCGTATGCACCAAAATAAGAATGGCATCGCCCGAACCGGTATTCGTGTAGCTGAAGCGCTCTCCCTGGGGGACGATGATAACATCACCAGAAGCGACTTTGCTCGTCGCTTCGCCAACCGAAAAGGACACCTGTCCCTGGACGACATAGTAGTACTTGTCCGAACGATTAGACCAGGAGAGTTTGTGGCTTACGCCGGCAGGAACGGTAATCTCGGCGATCGACGAGCTCAATTCTCTTCCCGCGGTATAGTCGACAATCTCAAGATTGTCGAATTGGATCGGTTTCACTGATCGGCGCCTTAGTATCATATGCTTCGCTCCTCCAGATCACACGTGTTGATCAAACAGTATCGTGTTGCCGTCCCAGTCTGCCCTCTCAATATAACCATCTCTATGCGATGCCGAAAAGGGAGTACGTTTGATTATGCGCATCTCTCCTGTATACTCATACATATACTTTTTGGGCAGGATGTGATGATAACAAGAAACCTTGCCCTGGAGCTCCTTCTCTCTGTATGCACTGGGTCGTTGATTCTGGCCAAAGCCGGACTTCTCGACGGCCTGGCGGCAACAACTCACCATGAAGTAGTAGCCTGCCTGAGGGAAACCGCGCCGAAAGCCGAGATAGACACTTCGAAGAGGTTCATCGACAAAGGAAAAATAATTGTCTCAGCAGGCATCTCGGCGGGAATCGATATGTCTCTGTATGTTGTAAGCCCCTTGTTTGGGGAACCGATCGCGAGAAAAACGGCAACCTATATGGAGTACGACTGGCGGCTGTAGAATCTAAGGAGGTTCGCAATGTTCGAGTTGTCCGAGTTTTCGATCCTGGCCAGGCAGATGAACGACACTCTGAGCGGCAAATGCATCGCGAAGGGGCAGCTCGGAAACAGCCCCCACAAGTTTGTCTGGTATAATCGGGATCACGATGAGTTCGAGCGTTTGACGAGAGACAAAATTATCGGAGAAGCCAGGGCACGGGGGAAATGGCTCTTTATTCCGCTCGAACCCGGGTACGTGCTAGTGCTGGGAGAATGCGGGGGCAAGATCCTCTATCATGCGCCCGGCTCCAAGGTTCCCAAGAAGTATCATCTCCTTGTTCTCTTCGAAGACGAATCCTTCCTCTCCGCCACAACCCAGATGTGGGGTGCTATGGAGCTCTACGAGAAGGGAGAGGAGCAAAAGAGAGAGCTTATTCGGGACATGAGGATCACTCCCATCGAGGCGGAGTTCAGCTTTGGCTACTTAAGCGGGCTCATAGATTCGCTCTTGGGGGGAGAGAAACGCAGCGTCAAGGGGCTTCTGACACAGGATCAACTCATTCCCGGACTAGGCAACGCGATTGCTCAGGATATCCTCTTCAAGGCCCGCCTTCATCCAAGACACCCGATCGCGGATCTGAGCACCCGCCAGCGAAGGGATTTGCACAAGGCTATCCTGGATACCCTTCGTGAAGTCATAGAAAAGGGCGGCCGCTATGACGAGTTTGACCTCTACGAAAATCGGGGAGGCTACATCCGCTTGATGGACAAGAATGCCATGGGGCGCCCCTGCCCCACTTGCGGGGGCTCAATCGAGAAGATACAGTATCTGGGCGGAGCCTGTTACCTGTGCCCGTCCTGCCAGAAATGAGCCAATAAAATTGGAGTAGGACTATGAGCAAAACATGGAGCGGCGGAAGCCTTCAGGGCCCGGAGCGGTCCCACGCAAGAGCCGTTTACAAAGCGATGGGGTACGACGACGAAGCGCTGAAAAGGCCTATGATCGGCATCGGAAATACCTGGAGCGAGCTTTGTCCCGGCCATTTCCACCTCAAGAGCCTGGCCGAATCGGTGCGGGCCGGAATTTTGCAGGGCGGCGGCACGCCTGTTGAATTCTGCACCGCATCCCAATGCGCCACGATTTCTCTTGGGACCATGGGCGTGCGATTTGACACCCCTACAAGGGACATCACCGCCTGGGAGGTGGAGGCAACCGCAGAGATTCATATGCTGGATGGGCTTGTGCTGCTTTCCAGCTGCGACAAAATTGTGCCGGGCCACCTCCTCGCAGCCGCGCGACTCGATATTCCCACCGTTATCGTGACCGGTGGAGCGATGTATATGGGCCGGTATAAAGACAGAGAAATCTTTCTCGGTGATTACGACGAGATGGTTTGGGGAGGATTCAGAACCGGTAAGATCGGCGAAGAGGAGCTGAGGCAGTGCGAAAATCTCGTTTGTCCGGGACCGGGGGCGTGCCCTGTAC
>CAZLRN010000367.1:0-4997 GCA_964561715.1 uncultured Spirochaetales bacterium | reverse complement strand
GGTCCTTAAAAGCCTAAAAGCCTTGCCAAATCCCGGCGAGGTTGTAGAGAGTCCCTTTATTGCTAAACTGACACCCGAGAACTGCACCCAGTGTTGGTTGTGCTTGGACCGCTGCCAGATGGGTGCTTTGAGCGAAGGGGACGACACGGTTGAGTCGTATACGTCCAGGTGCATCGGATGCGGTCTCTGTGTGTCGACTTGTCCTAGCAACGCTCTCGAGCTAGTACGTAGACCTGGTACTGAGAATCCTTCAATACCAGAAGAGCTCAACGATACCTGGCAAAGCATAATTCACGCCCGCTAAGCCGGACCAAGCTGAGCGCGGAGGCTTTGCACTCCCTGCCCCTCTCTAGATAAGACGGATAAAACTAAAGGTAGTTCCCTCCACTTTGTAGAGCGTCATCTTCCCTCTCTTCTTTTCTAGAATATGCAGGATCTGTTCATCTCGACGCCCGATCGGAACAACCAGTCTGCCTCCCTCCTCGCTCAATTGGTTAGTAAGGTGATCGATCTGTCTCTGGTCGGGGATCGATGCGGCCAGGATGATTCCGCGAAATGGTGAATGCTCATACAGGCCGTATCGGCCGTTTCCGATAAAAAGATTTAACGTGCCCCTGCGAGGAAACAGGGCTTTCATGTTGGAATACTGCCTGATCTCCTCCTTCGTATTGCTCCCTTTCTGCCTGTTCAGCTTGTAGCCTAACCGAATGAGAATTCCATTAGCCGTATTCGCCAGATGCTTATCGATCTCTACGCTGAAAACCTTGATACCCATTTCGCAGAGAACCGCAGCTTGGTATCCGGTTCCTGTTCCGATCTCAAGCACTCTATCCCCGCGGCCTACCCGCAGATGAGAGATCATTTCGGCAATAACGGACGGGGCAGAGGTGGTCAAACCACTCAGCGTGGGAAAGGCGTTATCCGTGTAGGCCAGATACCTGTAGCTTGCATTGACGAACAGATGCCGGGGTACCCTCCTTATGGCAGATAGGATCTCGGGTGTTTTGTAAGCTTCGGGGAAGTGATTCAGAATCTGGTCTTCGAGTAGGGAAATATTGTTCCTGTACAGCCTGTAATCGTCTTCATCGAGTATATGTTCCCGGAACATCCGCTAGCCTGCTTGATGCCAGAGGGGCTGAACGCACGATACCGCCCAAGTTTATTCGCCATTCCAGCGAAGGGGACTAGCTGCTTTTTCTACTGAGTATGAGTTGTCCGGGCGATAAACTGGTTCTGCTCTTCCGCAGAGAGGGTGGTGAAGTAGACACTCCAACCGGTCACACGGACCTGCAGCGATGCGTATTTCTCGGGGTGTTTCTGGGCATCTTTAAGCGTGTCGACATCGAAGACATTGAACTGGAGGGCGTATCCGCCCTTGGTAAAAAAGGTTTTGATCAAGTCGACAAATGCCTCGAGCCCTTCGTCGCCTGCAACGGCAGTGGGATGAATGGTCACATCCAGAACCGCTCCATTGGGCGTTTGAGTGGCATCGATCTTGGCCGCAGAATCGAGCAGCGCCGTCAAACCGCTGGTGTCGCGACCATAGGTGGCCCCCATTCCCGGGGCCAATGACTCGTGAGCTTTCCTTCCGTCGGGCAGAGCTCCTGTCAGCTCGCCGCCCCTCATGGAAAAGGTGAGTGTGAAAAGAGCCGCCTGGCACGAACCGCCGCGGGCGTTTTCCATCGTGTGCACCTTGTTGCAGTAGTAGTCGGCCACCCGTTTGGCCATCGCGTCGGCCTCCCTGTCGCTGTTTCCCCATTTAGGGATGCGGTTGATGAGGTACTGGCGCATTCGCTCTTCGCCTTCGAAATTGCGGCTCAGGGCGTCGATGATTTCCGCCATGCTGTACCTGCGGTCATCAAAAACCGCCTTCTTGAGCGCCAGCAGCGAATCGCTGGCATTGGCCAGGCCCGCTCCCACATAACCTACTGAGTTGTAGTGAGCTCCGCCCTGCCCGATATCTCTCCCGGTTGCGATGCAGTCCTCGACCGTGGCGGCGACTAGGGGCGAAGGATTAATCATCGGCCACTGCCTCTCGGCCGCCCGAATGCACTCCGCCGAGCGGGTAAGAAAGTGGTCCATCTGGTCCGTGTAGGCGCGCCAGAGATCCTCGAATCCGCCGAATTCGAGCGGATCTCCCGTGTCGGGACCCACCTGATGGCCGGTAAGCGGATCTCGCCCACGATTCAACGCCAGCTCCACACCTTTAGCCAGGTTGACAGTGAGGTTCATCGTGCAGCCGATCTCCTTACCTTCGACAGCCGGTTCGTAGCAACCTATAGGCAGGTAGTACCGTGCGTCCTCCAAGGTTTTACCGCGTTTTACCAAAGCCTCTACGGCCGGCGGATCGTTCATGAGAACAAAGGAGTTGTGCCCGTTGCGTATGAGATCGGCGACGCGGACGTACAACCTGTCCGGAGAGCCCGGCAGGAACCTCACCGAGAGCTTCGGATCCGGTGTGTTGAGCTCTTCGTAAGCCTCGAGAGCCAGATAGGTCAACTCGTTCGCGATCTCAGTGCCATCGGGGTACTGCCCGCCGAAACAGAAGTTCTTGCCATTGGATTTCCCCCGCGTTCGAGAGTACCACTTGAACCAGAAGAACTTGATGAGCTCCTTGGCCTGCTTCCTATCGAGCCTACCGGAGTCGATATCCGCGCGGTAAAAGGGATAGAGCGATCGATCGAACTGTCCCATGGACCGGACGAACTCCCCCTCCATCTCGATGAGCTCGTGCATCAGCCACTCGAACTGGAGCGCCTCGTGAAAGGTCCGCGGGCGATGTGCCGGCACATTGGAGCATGCTGACGCAATGGCTCGTAGCCTCTGCTCGTGCTCGGGGTATTCCGCGATCATGGAAGTAGCCAATCGAGAAAAGCGATTTCCCAGCTCGATGGCGGCGGAGCACACGATCTCGACGGCTGAGAAAAAATCCTTCTGTTCGGGCGAAGCGCTCGAACTTAGATTTTCTCGAGCTTCTTTTGCATCCTCCCGCAGCCCGCTCAATCCCCGATCCAGCAGCCTGTCCCAGCCGGGAGCCAAATGGCCCCGATCGAGGCCGCCCAAAGGCCCGGTGGCCTGACCGATTTCGTAAGCCCGCCTGAGCCAGGCCCAGTGATCGGCAAGCGGTCCCTCCAGCGCCTCATCGAGCCACCGGAGAGAGAGTTTTCTTACAAGCCCTCCCTGCACCCTTTCACGCTGGGGGGTTAATAGGTCCAGCATGAAACGGTGATCGATCTTGGACACGAACCAGTCATGGGGATCGACCGCAATCCTTCCCCTGGTCACGACGATGCGAAAGACCTCGGCCTTTTGAAGCGCCCGCGGAAGTCCGTGATGGGCGCTCAAAAAAGCCTCGATCTCTCCTTCCAGCTCGTCTGCTGAAACTCCTGTGCTGTGATCGAAGGGGATGTCGACGAACTGCTCGAAGAGGTGGTCTCGCATTTTCTCGAATGTACCCCAGGGGGATATAGCGGCTAAATCAACGATTTGTTTCGGCATTTGATTCAACTCTAACGCCTAGCAGGAACCGAGTCAACTGAGGTCCCACGAAGCGAGCTCTGAGCCTTAAATGCAGTAGCGCCCAAAACGTTCTTACTTGCCCAAGCAGGCCATTATCTGTAGATTCTATCCAGCAACCATGGGTGACACATCGAGTAAGGGCAACGTTTTCAATATCCAGAAATACTCTATTCATGATGGCCCTGGAATCCGAACCACGGTCTTCTTGAAGGGATGCAATCTCCGGTGTCTGTGGTGCCATAATCCAGAGTCCCTCGACAAAAAGCCTCAAATCCAGCATTTTCCCGACCGCTGCATCGGTTGTGGAGCCTGCTTACAGCTCTGTCCCGAGGGAGCCCATCGGGTGACCGACGAGGGAAAGATCTACGACAGAGAGGTATGCAAGGTGTGCGGCCGGTGCGTAGAGGAGTGTTATGCGGGTTCGCTTGTGATAATGGGCAGCGAGATGACCGTAGAGGAAGTTCTGACAGAGGTCGAAAAGGACCGTCCCTTCTACGAGACCTCGGGGGGCGGAGTGACCTATTCCGGCGGCGAGCCTCTTCTGCAGATTGAGTTCACAGAGGCTCTCCTTCGCGAAAGCAAGCACCGACACCTCCACACAGCCGTCGACACGGCGCTATGCGTTCCCTGGCAGAGCGTCGTGCAAGCAAAACCCCACACCGACCTCTTTTTGATCGACGTCAAAACCTTAAACGATGATCTGCATCGCAAGGTTACGGGAGTCGGGAACACGCGAGTGCTGGAGAATCTACGCAGACTCGCTGACGGCGAGAAAGAAATTTGGATCCGCGTCCCGGTCGTGCCGGGCCTCGTCAACGATTCAGAGAGTGAGATCGAAGCCCTTGTCGACTTTGTGGGTGGACTCGAGGGGATAGAGATGATCGAGCTCCTGCCCTATCATCGCCTGGCCGAGGCCAAATACCGCAGCCTCGGGCTCGAGCCGAAGAGGTACGAGACGCCCTCCGCCGAGCTGATGGATCGATTGAAGGCAATACTCGCCAGCAATGGCATTGCCATAGCAAGACAGAAGAAGCCGTTAAAGAGCAAGCTGTAATTTCATGGTCTTATCCCCCCATCTCCCGCCGCTTTGCGGGCCCTATGGTAAAATCGCACCCGAGGTTGTCAGCCGAGTCAAAGAATCCGGCGGAAATGCGCTGTGGTCTCACGGTTTCGACGAGAGCCTCTTCGAGTTGTGCGAGAAGCACGGGCTGCACTCCTGTGTGGAGATGAGAACATTCCGGGCAGATTTCAATAGCAATCCGCAGCTGATCCCGATTGGCGTAGATGGTAAGCCGATACGCTACGGTCGCCTCGTTCAGGGTATCTGCCTGTCCCAGAAGGATTTTCTTGAGCAGATCGAATCCGAGCTGATAGAGGGCGTCAAAGCTAATAGACCTCCCGGCATCTGGCTCGATTACCTGACCTATGCAATTCCGGCTCAATTTCTTGTTATTCTAGCAAGATTTTCCGAAACCGAT
>CAZLRN010000366.1:1779-5001 GCA_964561715.1 uncultured Spirochaetales bacterium | reverse complement strand
ACCTTGAAGCGCGGGTCTTGGAGCTGGGAGTCAGCATTTGGCGGTACGCCGCCCCGCGGTACGCCGCGTGGGCGGCTGAGCCCCGGCGACGTGCCGATCTCCGGTGCGCCGGAATCCCTCATTTTGCCGTGCCGATCTCGCCGGATAAAGGGAGCCGGATTGATAGCCTCCCAGGAGAGCAACGCTCTATGACGAGAGTCCGAAGCGAGAAGCCTGTGCATTAGCGTAGTTCCGGTTCGCTGAAGACCGCTGATAACGATTGGAGGGGCCACCGTCTCTTCGAGAATCTCGGGATGTTTTTGCAGGTAGTGTTGCACTCTCAATCGGTTCTTCAGAGTCCCGAGCAATCTCTGACGGGTTATGAATCGCCCCACCGGCGTGAGCCGGGCTTCCCGCGTTACAGATTCCAGGAGGATGTTCAGCGGCTCCAGAAATTCCTCTCCGTCGAAATCCTCAAGGCCCGTTTGCCGCTGTGCCGCATCGAGAAGCGATTGGGCGGTGAGGCGCTTATCTGAAGGGGAAAAAGATCTTCCCATAAAATTGATCAAACGGATGAGCAGAGGCCTGTATGGATGGGAGTAATCAGTCGAAGTTCCTTTCTTCACGACTGCTGCAATCCTTCGATCTCCTGCCAGAGTTCCCGAAGAGGCACGATGCGAGTGAGAGGTTGAGGATGATCGGTAGCTTTAATCCAGCGAAGACACATAGTTCCACAACTGTGGCCAACTGTGTCGATCCAGTTCTCAACTCCCGGATCCTGGTGAGCTACAACAATTCGTACTGAACCGTCCTCGCGATAGGTTGCCGTTTTTTTGTTGAGATGAATCTTGTAGTATCGATAGTCCAGAGATTCCATCCAGTGGTTGTTCAACTGGAAATTCCAAAACTCACACTCCGGTGGAGTCACCTCGATGACCAAAGCCTCTTCAGCTTGAATGCTCCAGTAGCCATGGTAATAGGCGATCTTGGGATCACCTCCTGCTCGTGTGGAGAACTCCGGATCCATTTGTGGAAGACGATTGGTTTGCTTCTTGAATCCCCGCGCCCAATTCGCAAAAAGCAGAGAGGCGCCGGCTACTAGTTTGCCGGCATTCTGAAGCCCCCTGTCTATGCCCTCTGCCGTTACAGGTGAGGGCAAGCCATCTCCTCCCACCCGCTCGATTCGAACTTCGCAGGGAGTCTCTTGCTTGCGGTCCTGAAAGGTCTGTCTGACGATAATCAGATTCGCTTCTGGTTCCATGGGAAGCCAATTTCCCGGCTGCTTGTCGCAGCTGACTGCGATCTCGAAGGAACCGTCAGGCTCAATCTCGAGCTCTGTGGAATCCAAAAAACCTGTGGGCAACATGGTACCACCTTGCTCGTATCCACCCTTCTGCGTACTGAAGCCTAGGAAGTGCACGGTCCCGCGACGGCCTTTGAGACGGTATTCAAATTGTCCACTGATCGCAGCATTCAGGTATTGGTTATCAGGATTGTCTGCGCCCATTTTAACGGTTTCATGAACCATTCTTCGGAGCATAGGGGCTCGAGGATCAGAATACTCCACAAAGGCTTCGAGGCCGCCGCGGAGGAGTCGACTCAGGTACCGGTAGCCTTCTGCCTGGTTCAGAGGGTCTTTAGGTGAATCCATTCCGATCACAGCACTTCCAGCCGCTTTCAGCGTATTGCAGAATTCGCTCCAGCTCTTACCCGTGAGAATCCTGTTTGCCGCAACGTCCCCTTCGGTGATGCCCCTCAGCCTGAGCAACAGGCGAGAAAAGCTTCTATACATGTTGAGTATCGCGATGATTAATCTTCGAATGACGCACCTCCAAGTCTGTCGTCCATCTTACAACGAGGTGCAAAAGCAGGTCTATAAGAGATCGTGCAAACGGAAAGATGCCGCTGCGGCCTACGCTGGAGATCTGTTGTTCTTGACATTGCGTAGTGGACGGTAGATAGTTCAACCGAATAATCCAATTATCAAAGTGAGGTGATAGATGAATACAGCCTTCGACTATATCTTTCTTGTCCTGTTTCTCTTCGTTGATTTGATCGTTGGAATCGTCATTATCTACTTCATCGTCAAGGTTTTCTCTTCCGTATTTATCAAGAGTACGCAGTTGGAGTTTCTCCAAGAAAACAATCTCGCATCGACAATACTTCTCGTTGCCATCGTCATTTCGACTGCTATGCTCTGTTCCAATACGATCATGACGGTGCATCAGAATCTTCGCTTAGCAGATCGTATCCCTCAGGAATCAAAGGCATCGTTCGCTCTTCAGACATCAGCTCTTGGTCTGCTTCAGATTATTCTGTCTGTGCTTATCGCGTTGTTTATCGCTTTCATCTCGACGAAGCTCTTTGACGTCCTGACAAAGGGTTTGGACGAGTACAGAGAGATGAGGGAAAAAAACAACACCGCTGTCGGATTGCTTCTTGCGGGAATCGTGATCGCACTCACAATCTTTGTGGGCTTTCCCCTATCGGCTTTGGTGGCTGTGCTCATTCCGCTGCCTCAACACATCATTCCCCTGTAAGGGATTCGTCGTCTTCTCTGGGCACGCTTTACGATGATTACTCTATTGCAAAGACATTTTATTTTTCATAGCATCAGAATTAGAGCAATTTCAGAATGGATATTGCTGTTTATGTTAGCTGAGAACCATTCGGATTTCCATTCCACACTGCTGTAGCTTATTTGATAAAAGCTGGGTCGCATGTTTCGGCTGCACCCAGTTATTTTTATCTGGAGGGCTCTCCGAACAAGACAGGTCGAGGTTGTTATTGCAGCCGTAATAACAGCCCGATGCGTCAAAAGCGTTAGATACGTTCACTGCATTGAACTAGATAAACACGTTCCGCGATATATGAGCTGAACAGGGCGTCGGGATTGAGACTGAATCAAGCCGACAATTTATGATTGAGCAGAATTTTCTTGTAGTTCAAAGCCTCGAAAGGACAAGAAAAGAGCTCTTATTGAGAGGGTATACTCGAAAAACATGTAAGAACTACCTTCAACACCTTAAGTCCTTTCTCCTTTTTGCCAACAAAAAGCCTCGAGAGCTTTCCCACGTCGATGGACGCGAATACCTCTATTATATAATCGAAAAAAAAGTATCGCGGTCTTTTCACGATCAGGCGGTCAGTGCCATAAAGTTCTATTTTCAGAAAGTGCTCGGGAATTTCGTCGATGTTGATCAACTACCGAGGCCTAGACGAGAAAATAGACTGCCTACGGTG
>CAZLRN010000366.1:0-1679 GCA_964561715.1 uncultured Spirochaetales bacterium | reverse complement strand
CGTCGATGTTGATCAACTACCGAGGCCTAGACGAGAAAATAGACTGCCTACGGTGATGAGTCAGAGCACCATCTCTCGCCTATTCCGCCAGGTGTCTAATATCAAACACCGAACAATTCTGCTTCTCATCTATTCCGCCGGCCTGAGAGTGGGCGAATTGGTCCGTCTAAAGATCGAGGATATCGACAATACGAGAATGATGATACACATCCGTCGTAGCAAAGGGAACAAGGACCGCTATACGATCCTTTCAGACATTGCATACGCCGAGGTTAAAAGGTACATAGAGATCTATCGACCGCGGATATGGCTTTTCCCAGGAAGTAGAGAGGGTCGACATATCTCCGCGCGCACAGTGGAGAAAGTCTTTGCCGCCGCTCGAGAGAAGGCCAAACTACCAAATGTTTTTAAAGTGCATAGCCTTAGGCACTCCTTTGCAACCCATCTGCTGGAGAATGGCATAAATCTGCGATACATTCAGTCACTTCTTGGACATCGCAGCCCTAAAACAACCGCTATCTACACCCATGTGAGCAACTCTGATCTGTCTCGGATACGGAGCCCACTCGACTGCATGGATGAACGGGAACTGCTGGAGCCCCGCAACTAGAGCTCGCACTACCGCCTCATTCTTCGTAAGTTTGGCTTAACCGATACAATATGCGATAGTGGAGTCGTTATACGAAATAAACGGCACAATTCCAGTCGTGCAGCAAGCTCAAAACAGCTGGGATTTTTAATTCCCATCGATTGATATCTGTGCGTTATAAGGAGGCCACGATGTCTGACAAACAAAAAGAAAAGAAAAACGCGAATGGGAGAAGTGAAACCTACATTCACGATTACAACGGCGTAAGTACTACGCAGTATATGGCAAAACGCACCGCAGAGCGGGACGCTGGCTTTTTTCTCCCATATTTACGTTCTGGGATGACACTGCTTGATTGCGGATGCGGCCTTGGCTCAATCACAGTAGGCCTAGCGAAGGCTGTATCACCGGGTCAGGTATTAGGATTGGATATGGAGGATGGTCAACTGAAGATAGCAACCTTCAGAGCAATCGAGATGAACCTTTCGAATATACGTTTTGTAGCTGGAAATGTTTACCAACTTCCTTTTGACGATAACTCATTTGACGCAATCTTCGCAAATGCTCTGCTGGAGCACTTAAGCGAACCTGTCGGTGCATTAGAGGAGATGTTTCGCGTTCTAAAGAATGGAGGTATTATCGGTATACGATCGGGGAATTTATCACCCTATCTGATTGAACCTTCAAACTCTGTGCTTGAGTCTGCTTTTGATCTTTACTATAGATTTCGGCAGCATAACGGCGGGGATCCGTTTGCCGGGAGAAAATTACGAGGATTATTGCGAAAGGCAGGTTTTGTGGATACCAAGGCTTCCGCCTCTTATAATACATGGGGGACGGTAAAGGAGACACGATCTTTTTTCGATGTTCTTATAGCTGAATTAGCCGGACCGCTCATTAGCAAACAATCCATAAAGCTAGGATGGGCTGACGAAAACTTCTTCAATAGAGTGAAAGCCGCGGCTAAAGAATGGAGTGAGCACCCCGATGCGCTTTTTGCGATTAGCTTTTGCGAAGCAGTTGGCTCGAAATCCTAAATACTGATCACTCATTTTCCTATTATTTGAAGGCCCCGTTTACTTCGTATAAC
>CAZLRN010000365.1:0-5003 GCA_964561715.1 uncultured Spirochaetales bacterium | reverse complement strand
TCTGTTCTTCTTTTTGCCAGCCTTCAAGGATTTGATCGAGATCTCCGCCCAACGGGGTGAGATCGTCCTTCAGCGCATTGAGATTAGCCAGCCGTTGATCCGGATATCGGACAATCCTATCCTCCTCTATCTGCGCCCCGGTATCTGTCGTTCTAGTTATTCTGACAACCTCACCGTTCGACACTTTGTCGTTTTCTTCGTCATATCGCTTTTCAGCCTGTCGAACAACGAGATCCAATACCCGTTGGTAGCTCGCCAGATAGTTGTGAGCGGCCCCCAGAATCACTTCCGCCATCGCTTTTGCAGCTTCTGAGGGTTTGCTGTGGCGAGCTGCGAGGAGCTCGGCATAATCGTTCCATTCGATTGTTAGATCCTCGAATGCCTGTCTCGCATCTTCGAATGAGGATCGCAGAGCTTTCCGGGAGGAAAGACTCGGAGGCGACGAAAGGGCATCAAGGCGAGCTGTATCGGTGCTACGGCTCGCGACCGTCTCATAAGCGAGGGTTTCCCGGAATCTCTCCTGGAACCATACGAAGTCTGACAATCCTGGCTCTATAAAGACTTCCTCATTTGTTGTTCCAGTGTAATCTGAACTTAAAATTTCTCCGGATTCCCTTCGATAGGCTATCTCCATCAAGGCACGGTAATAGGGACCGGCTTCGGTCATGAGGGCTTTGGTCATTGGGTAAGACTTTTGTATGTAGCGCTGCTTCCCTTCCTCCAATCTGCTCTGTCCCTCCCTGGTCAAAAGCTCCTCTCTGGATGCGTACTCATGCTCGAGGAGCAATCGGGCCGACACGATGATACCCTCGCGGTTCTCCCGATCATGTCGCCCGTTGAGCAATTCTCGAGCATAGAAGAGAAAGTAATCTTCAGACTTATCGGGCCTTTCCTCTTTGACGATCTGAGAGTGCCCCTGCAAAACCGACTCCTTTGCCGCCAAGTCGCTGATCAATCCTTCCAAGTCTTCGACTCGATTGAAAAAGGTAGCTAAGCGCGCCGGAAGTTCTGCAGGGCGCTGCCCCTGAATGGTTTCTGAAAAAGCTCTGCTTTCAGCTTCAATAGACGCCCTCCGCTCCTCTAAACCCCCGATATCGGAGATCACACCTTTGACAGATGAATCGACTGACAGCTCGATGATTTCACCGTATCCGGCCTCGTCGAACTCTTCTCTGTGCAATTCAAATCCGGGAATATAGGTCTGTGCTGCCTCGTAATACGCTCCCCTTTGGAGCATTGCCAGGGCTTCGTCCATAATGCGATTGAAACGGTTTTGGTTGGCAACAACCAGCGCTCCCCTTCGGGCTCGAGTAATCGCCTCGAGTGTCGCTTTGTTTGGATTGGGATCTAGAGCCAACAGCTCATCTATGATCTGAAGCGCTCGCTCGCCATCTTTGTCTTCGTACAGGACCTTCATCAGGTCCTCATATTTCTCATCGAACTCCTTCTGGACCTGCCGGATTTTCCGCATTTGCTCTTCTACTGCATCCAAGTTGTCTTTGTTTTTTCGAAGAGCATCGGCAAGGATCTTCATGGCCTCGTTTTTCTGGTTTTCTTCGATCTGTTTTTCGGCCTTGGCTATCGGGTCTTCGCTATCCCCCTCAGCATAGAGAGAATGGGAGGTTGTGGCGAGTATGAAGAGGATAAACAGATGAATCCACACGCTGCGAAGCCATCTGGAAACATTCTTACGCTGTCCGGTTCTCTGACCGGACCTGTCCCCTACCAGCAGAATTACCTCCATTGATACCTTATCACTTTATTATCGACAAAAAAAAATATGAGAGAATTTATTTGTCCCTGGCTGTTTCACCGCATTAATTAGAGATATTAAAGTTATTTGGAGCTAATTTGATTCTTCTCCAGATAGTCATACAGCACCATGCGCACGCCATTGGAGAAATTGAGCCCCATCTCCGCAAAATGATCCTCGAGGGCTTCCTTGCGAAGCCGATCCAGGATGACCGTGATCACGATTTTGTTGTTTTTGGTTAGACTACTGCTACTCATTGCTGACTCCTCTCTAAATCTGTTCTGGCAAGATTATTTCAATAAACATATCGTTAAAAATAAACGAAAACAATATATTTTATTGTTTTCTAAGTTTCCTTTCCCAAATATTATAGTGCGATCATTGAGCTTCGATGCCGAGGATATGAGTATCCTACTAACCGAGGACGGTTAGTTTAGACCTAGGAAGGTCAGCTTTAACCGAAGACGGTATGGCAGCTATGTTGATGGATTTGTCGCCCCTAAGGGTATATATTTAGGTGTAAGATGCGTATCCTGGTAGTTGGCCTCACATTTCTACTTGTTTCCCTCGCTGTGTTCGGAGGCTATGAGGATTTTTACTCCGGGGTGAGCAATGCCTTTAGTGCCTTTGAGGATCCTAACACCGGTCTTACCGTTTTTCCGACTCTCCTGATACCTTTAGGTGGAAAGCTCGAAGGAATGGGCACAGCTTATACCGCCGTGGCCTCGGATTCCGGATTTATCGAGGCAAATCCGGCTGGTAGCTCAACCTTGGAAATTAGTGAGCTTTCCTTTCTCCACCACAACTGGATTGCCGATTCCAAGATCGAAGGAATCATTTATACGACTCGCTTCGATAATTTGGGTATTGGTGCGGGAGGCAAGTTCCTCTACGTTCCTTTCACCGAATACGATATTATCGGACAGAGAGCCTCAAAGGGTCTCATCTCTGAGACCGTTGTGACGGCTAATATCTCTTATAATTTCTTGTCCGGTTATCACTTCCACGGCCTATCTGTCGGCGCAAACTTGAAAGCAGCTTATCGACACATCCCTGCTGCGATCTACCCGGGTCAGTCGGCGATCACGGCTATGGCGGATGTCGGGCTTTTGACACGCTTCAACTTCCTTAAATCCTACTCCTCTCGGGACAAGAATTTTTCAGTAGGGGTAGTACTAAAGAATGTCGGGTTGCCGGCGCTAGGGGAACCGCTGCCTACGATGGTCTCTTCGGGCATCGCCTACTCGCCCATCCGCCCCCTGCTTATTGCGATGGATTTCAATCTACCGATCAGCTTCGATCCAGCAGATCAGCCTGCCGAGCGTTGGTACGTGGCAGCAGGGGTAGACGTAACGGTAACAAACTTCTTGTCGATTCAGGGGGGATTCCGCCTCAAGGAGAACCCTTATATCAATTTGGGATCGACCATTGATCTCGAGCCTGCACGATTTACCGTAAACTACAATCTGGATCTTAGTGGAAGCCTCAATCCTGTGGACAAGTTCAGCGTTGAGGCCAAGCTCAAGCTTGGCGACAGAGGTCGTGCCGCCAGGCAAAAGCAGGTCGACGAGTTGTACGCCAACGGGCTGGAGGCCTTTGCAGCTGGCGAATTGGAGAAAGCCGTAGAGTTTTGGCAGAAGGCGCTGGAGATCAATCCCCAATTCTTACCAGCCCAAGAGAACATCGATATGGTCTTGAAACATCTCTCGCTTCAAGAAGAGATGTTAAGAAAACAGCGGGTCGGTGAGCAATAGGTAAAGCTTAAATTCCTACTTTGATCCGGCTACTCTATCCTTGCAGCCTTTGTAGACAGCATAAAGCGGAAAATCGATTTTTTTGGATTCTGCCCACTTTTTTATATCCCGAGAACTTCCCTTTTTTCCGGACTTTTCCAGGTATCGTTTCAGGGTTTTTTCTTCTTTCTTGAGATTCTGAAGCTTAAACATCACTTCACAGGCCCGGACAAAATGCTTCGCCTCCTCTCTTTCAGAAGAGCCCATCTTTATCCCTTCGCTGCTTCCAGGCTCAACGATGCGCTGAACAACCTCGTGAAGTGTAAGAGATTCATTTTCATGAAGACTCTTTTCGAGATCTTTTACAAAATCGCTCTCTTCGAAGGTAATCCGATCGACAGCTGCTCTCAGTGCGATTCGCCTCTTGGCAGCCATTTCTGACTTCATGTCCCTTCGCCCGAGCAGGAAGTAGGCTAGAACTGCTACACAAAGACCCCCGGCAACCTCATCTATGAGTGGAATGGGATCTCGTATGACGAGAGCGAGGAAAAAATAGGTTAGGAGAAAAAGCGCGGCGGAAAGCAAAAACTTGGGGATGAAGCGGACATCGGAGAGCCAGTTCCGAACAGCGATCTCCACGGTTCGGTAAAAATCGTTTTTGAGCATCGTCAGAGCTTCAACCCTTGGCTCATCACCGTAATGTCCCTTGATCTCATCGCTTTCGAGAGACTGGATCAGCTTCTCAGGTGTTGCAAAGGGATGCAGAATGAGAGAGACACCCTCTTTTCTGAAGAGATGAAAGATGTACCTCAGCTCTCTCTTCTCCTTCATACACTAGAGAGAATAATAACCGCGCCTCCACGTGTCAAGACTTCTCAAGAAGTCCTCGCACCTCCCGAGTGATCCGTTCCAATCTCTTCCTGACATCGTCTTTTAGCTCTTTGAGCGAACGGCTGGCCGATCCCAGGAGTGGCTGGCTCCGGCAAGAGGCATAGAATTTGATCTTGGGCTCCGTTCCTGAGGGGCGAGCAGTCACAATCGTTGAATCATCCAGAATGAACTGAAGCACATTCGATTGAGGCAATTCTATGTCTTTAGAGGTCTTGCCCTTCTCCAAGTTCCGAGTAGTTCCCTCCCGATAGTCCTTGATCACTCGAATAGCCTGTCCTCCCCAACTCTCGGGGGGCGAGGTCCGGAGCTGCTCCATAAGGTCCTGCATGGCTTTGAATCCCTGCTCGCCGCTGAACTCGCCGGAAATCAATGCCTCTTCGAAATAGCCATATTTTTTGTAGATCTCGTCCAAGCGCTCGAGAAGAGATTTGCCGCGAGAAACATGGTAGAGAGTCATTTCGGCCGTCATCGTTGCTGCAGAGACAGCATCTTTGTCCCTTACAGCGGTCCCAACTAAATAGCCGTAACTCTCCTCACAGCCAAATACGTAGATTGGTCCTCCTGTGCTCTCGAACTCTCTTATCTTTGCCGCGATGAATTTGAAACCCGTAAGCGTATCGTAACAC
>CAZLRN010000364.1:0-5004 GCA_964561715.1 uncultured Spirochaetales bacterium | reverse complement strand
TTACCGTTCCCAATGAGGATCTTGCCGAGCTGGACCGGATTCAAGCGCGACTCGAGCGTTCGCTGGACAGACTGGAGGCTGTACATGTCTGATATGGCCAGTCTGAAAGAAGCTGAGAGGCGGCTGCTGGCCGGGCGGGAGTACGTAGGGATCCAGAGGATCGATGGCCCTCTCGTTTTCGTCAAGAACACCCATCCTATAGGATACCGGGAGCTCGTCGAGTGTGTGGACCCTGGAGGAAACACTCGCCTGGGTATGGTTCTCGATACCTCAGAAGAAGTTGTGGTTGTTCAAGTTTTCGGGGGGACCTCCGAGCTCACGCTTCCGGAGACACGGGTCCGGTTTAGAGGAGAGCCTCAAATGCTGGCCGTCTCCGAGAATATGTTGGGGAGAATCTTCAACGGTCTGGGTGAGCCTATTGATGAAGGCCCCCTTCCCGTTGGGGATGAAGAGTGGAACGTCAACGGCGCGCCCATCAATCCCACGGCAAGAGAGTATCCGAGGGATTTCATCCAGACCGGCATCTCCGTGATAGACGGGATGAACACGCTCATCCGGGGTCAGAAGCTGCCGATCTTTTCGGGAAACGGACTGCCCCACAACGAGTTGGCTGCACAGATCGCACGGCAGGCGAAAATCCGGGGGGATGAGACGAGCTTCGCAGTGATCTTTGCGGCCATGGGCGTGAAACACGACGTGGCGCGCTACTTTACGTCGGTATTCGAAGAGAGCGGAGTTTTGGAAAAGGTCGCCCTTTTTCTCTCCCTTGCCGATGACCCGTCTATCGAACGGCTCATCACCCCCAGGACAGCCCTTACCCTGGCCGAGTACCTGGCCTTCCGTAAGCAGATGCACGTGCTAGTCATAATGACGGACATGGCGAATTACTGCGAGTCTCTCAGGGAGATCTCTACCATTCGAGGGGAAATCCCTTCCAGGAAGGGATACCCCGGTTACCTCTACTCCGATCTGGCAGAGCTCTATGAGAGATCCGGGCTGTTGAAGGGCAACCAGGGATCGATCACACAGCTTCCTATTTTGACCATGCCCAACGACGATATCTCCCATCCCATACCGGATCTGACCGGCTATATCACAGAGGGTCAGATCGTTTTCGAAAGAGAAATGCACGGCCGGGGCATCTATCCGCCAGTGGCGGGGCTGCCATCTCTGTCGAGACTCATGAAGGACGGAATAGGCGAGGGTATGACACGAGAGGACCATTCCCATCTGGCGAGCCAGCTCTTCGCCGCCTACAGCTATGTGAAGGACGTGCGGAACCTGGCGTCTGTGATTGGCGAGGAAGAGCTCACACCTCTGGATCATCAGTATCTGGACTTCGGCGAGGCCTTCGAGAGAAAGGTGGTCTCACAGTCGAAAGACGAAGACAGATCAGTCGAGGAGACCCTGGATCGAGGATGGGAAGCATTGAGCCTCCTCCCGGCAGAGGAACTTCATCGTGTGACGGAAGAAGAGCTGGAGAGGCATTACCAAGGCTAAAAGGAGAGATTCCTTGCGTCACATTCCGCCCACTAAAACCAGCCTCCTAAAGCTCCACGGAGAACTGAGGTTCGCCCGGCTGGGATACGAACTCCTCGATCAAAAGCGGAATATCCTGGTTATGGAGCTTCTCAATCTTGTCGACCAGGCCGTTGACTTGGAGAGCCGCACGAATGAGGCCCTGGAGAAAGCCTACCATAATCTTGAAGAGGCCGTTCTCAGGATGGGCAAGCTAAAGGTCTTCAACCTCGAAAGCGCTGTCAATATCGAGGCTGCCATTCAGATTCGACAGCGTCGGGTAATGGGGGTGTCCCTGCCCGTGGTAGAGACGCAGTTTCACGAGCATCCACCATTCTTTAGCCCGGAAGGCACCACATTCTGGATCGATAACGCCCTCACCAGCTTCAAGAACGCCCTCGAGACTATGGGAAGGCTGGCTGAGCTGAAGATATCAATCATGCGATTGGCGTTGGAGGTGAAGAGGACAATTCGCAAGGTCAATGCTCTGGAGAAGATTGCCATTCCAGACCTGGAAGAGACTGTTCGTTATGTCGAGAGTCGACTCGAGGAAAATGAGCGGGATATGTTTGTCTTGATGAAGATGGTGAAATCCCGCCTCGAAAAGAGAGAGGAACCGAAAGGATGACAGCGCCCATTCAAAAGATACTGGTCTATATCGATGGGACCGAGGGATCGATCACGGCTGCACAATACGCGATCTGCCTGAGCCAAACGATCGGCGCTGAGCTCATCGCCCTCTACGTCATCAACACGCGCGCTCTGACCGAGCTTCTAAAATCCAGAGTATTTCTGAAATCAGAACAGGAAGAATATCAGAGGGACCTGGAGGCTGATGCCGAAAGGTACTTGAACCATGTCACAGATATGGGCAGGCAGAAGGGCCTGGCTATTGAAACGATCAGTGCCAGCGGGACCGTTCATCAGGAGATCAAAAATCTGATAAGCGAGAGAGGGATCGACCTGCTCATTATCGGTGAATTGGCACATATCAGAAGCCGCCGGGAAGCTTTTTACGACGAAGCAGAGCGGGCGATGCGCAGCGTTTCGTGCTCTGTTCTTATCGTGAAAGACGAAGAGCGCGTCTGGGAGCTCTACGAGAGCACATCCTAGGCGATAAAAGATGATGGAATCATATCGTTGGCTGCGCCCACAGACCAAACAATTTGGCCAATTTTTTACATGCATGCCAACTACTTGCTCCGCAAGCTGCTTGCGGAGCAAGCTTGTAGCAATTCCGACTCAGATCGGTTTCGGAAAATCTTGCTAGAATAACAAGAAATTGAGCCGGAATTGCACAGATAATCTTGCTGAAGAAAGGATACTTCGATGGCACTTATTGATCTTATCACACGCGATGTGGTAAAGGTTCCTCTCGAGTCGTCTACAAAGGTAGACGTTATTCGAGAATTGATACAGATCTTGAAGGATACCGGCAAAATCGATGACTTTGAATCTGTCTTCGATGCCATAATGGCTCGCGAAGCCCAGGGCAGCACCGGACTCGAGGACGGGATCGCCATTCCTCATGCCAAAACCACGGCAGTGAACGCCCTCACGGCAGCTCTGGGAATCTCGGCCGGCGGAATCGACTTCGATGCAATGGATGGAAAGCCGTCGCATCTTTTCTTCCTCATTCTGGCTGCCCCGGATCAGTCCGGTCCTCATATAGAGGCTCTCGCAGAGATTGCCAGATTGGCCCGATCTAGGAGCTTTTGCGACATGCTGATACATGCCGGATCGGCGGAAGAAGTCGTCGAGCTTATGGCAGAAGGATAAGCCGGTTCTCAGTCTTCGTCCAAGGCAGACGAGCAATAAAAATCAAGAGTTGACCGTTGCAGGGCCTACGCCTACTGGTAGCCGTCTCTTCTTCTGCCCTGTCTTCCCCGGCCGAACCTTCTACCCCTTCCTCTTGGGCAGCCTGCCGCCGCGCCCAAGTCTACTACCTTCAATCCCCCGCAGTGGGGGCATTTATTCACTTCTTCTCTTTGGCCGCTCTCGTCGTTGGTTTCCCACACTTCGCCGCAGTTTCTACAACGCATGAGGTTCTTCTTTAGAACGAAATTGCCTCCCTCAATGCGTATCGCTTTCCCTTGGGTGATTGCTTCGGCTATCTTTCTGTGCGCTTCCTCGACGATCCTGGCGCATGTCGCCCGGGAGATCCCGAGTTTCCCTGCAGCCTTTTCCTGATCCAATCCGTCGTAATCGACCAGGCGAATCGCTTCGTATTCATCCACATTCAAAACAACCTGTTGAAGTTGCACGAGCGGTATTCCCTGCGGCTTGAAGTAACCCACTGTTGGCGGATAGAGCACACGCCTGTCTTTTTTAGGTTTTGCCATAATGATTCCCTTGCGCCGCCATCAAACAAGCCTACTCGGCTTCAAATCTACATGAGAGTACGTTCATCAGTCAACGAAGGCGCTCTATAAACCTTTGGCCCGGCTGATATCCTCCGGTATCAATTTTCCGCTCTGAGCAGCTCAAAATTGCAGACCCGCATATCAGGTACGCCGTCGCTGTCCCTCACCAAGGCCCCATCTTCATTGAGAGATAAAAGAATATGGCTTCCCCTTAGATTGAGGTCTTCGATTCCTACCCGCGCAAGCTTCTCCCTTTTCCTCTTCAGGAGATCAATGTATTCCTCCTGTTCCAGCATTCCCTGTCTATAAGCACTCAAGGCATTTATCCCCTGGAGGTAATCCCCGTCACTCGAAGCAAGCCTTTCATCAGGTCCGTTCCAGTAGCCCCAGAGGATGATGTATTTGAAATCCTCGCTCAGAATGGGATCCCCATCTGGGGTTTTGTTATTGAGATGAGTGTTGAATCGACGATCATCCGAAATGATGCGAGAGATGCTCTCTTTCTTTCCATATCTGTAGATTGCCCGCGGGTAGGTCGTCCGAACGCCCCGCTTGCCGAGCTCGATGGCAATCCCAATCTCCTCGAAAGGACTGTTGAAACCGTGCTCCAAAACCTTCTTTTCGTTTTCTTTGAAGGGATCCGCATCTGGCTGCAGTCCCACTTTGGAAACCTTCCATACGAGATTGATTCCGTCCTTCGTCAGCGTGTGGTATATCTCGTGGGAGGTCGAGAGTTTTGTTCTGGGAGTGCTCTCCCAGCGTTCCGGCAGGAAATAATCGAACAGATCCGGATCCTTGCCAACAACCCACAACAAGCCGTTCGTGCTTTCAACGTGGCCGAATATATAGTCGACTCCGAATATTCTGACGGGTTTGAGATGGGGGAGCAGATTTTTAATCGGGACCACAGCAAATCTGTCCTTCTGTTTCCTGAGATAGGCTGTACGCTTCGCTTTCTTGACTTCTGTATTCCTCTCATGTGTTCTTTCGAGCAGCTCGTAGTCGACGATTGCATAGAGTATCTTCCCGTAGCTATCCTTTGCCACCCCCCCCTCCCGTTTCGGCTTGACAATAACGTGATGGGGCTTTCTGTCCCGCACTCTGAAGCCCTTGACCTTCATCT
>CAZLRN010000363.1:0-5009 GCA_964561715.1 uncultured Spirochaetales bacterium | reverse complement strand
GCGTGGGCGGGGTGCGGCGTGGGCGGCTGAGCCCGTCCGACTGAGCCCGCCCACCCGAAGCGGTGGTCTTTTAATAGCCGCGGCGAAGAGAGAATAAGGCGAGGCGTTATTTATGGTACCGCAATTGTATGAAAAAGTGCACAAGTGGCGATTGCGGTATGAGGGTGAACATTCTATATTTCTACTATACAGATAATTAGTAGCCAGGAGCCGATTGAACTTAGCTGGCATACTAATTGCAATGGGAGCGAATGGGGAGATCTGAATGGAGAAACTGGGAGAAGAACAGAAGGACGCGTTGAAGTCCTACTTCGAACAGATAAAAAAGACTCCTCTTCTCAGCGCTGACGAAGAAAAAGCGCTCTCCAAGCGTATTCAATCTGGTGATGAGGACGCCAAGCAGAAGCTCATCGAATCCAATCTCAGGCTTGTCGTGAAGATCGCCAAATCCTTTCTCACAGCGGAGCTTTCTCTCCTTGATCTGATACAGGAGGGAAACCTGGGGCTCATAAAGGCGGCCGCCAAATTCGACTACAAGAGAAATGTCAGATTCAGCACTTACGCCTCGTGGTGGATCAAGCAGGCGATTGTGCGAGCCCTCTCCAACAAGAGACGAACAATTAGGCTTCCTCACCGTAAAGAGGAGATCCTTCGGAAGATCAACAAGACCTACAATGCCCTCTCTCAGAGCCTTATGCGTGAACCAACCATTGCAGAAGTCGCCGCCGAGGTTGGCCTAAACGAAGAAGATCTCGTATCCATCTTGAACATGTCTACGAGTGTCGTTTCCCTCAATGGTGAGGCCTCAGAGGCCTCCGGCAGCCTTCAGGAGGTTTATGAGGATTACTCCTTCGATCCCGATAGAGAGCTTATGCTCAAGAGCCTGCGTGAAGACACCATGAAGTTCTTAGAATCCCTCGATAAAAAGGAAAAGGAGATCATCATGTACCGCTTTTCCTTTTACGGCGGTAAATATACGCTGAAGAGCATCGGTGACAAGATGGGAATATCTCCGGAAACGGTCCGTCAGATCGAAATTAGAGCCTTGAGGAAGCTGAGCGAATTCGCGCGGGACCTCAAGGAATATGTTTACCAATAGATCACGCCTGCCGATTTATCTAATGAATGTTTATCTTTGTCTCTATTACTAAGCTTATTTTGCCTCGATCTGAGTCATATCGTTGGCTGCGCCCACAACCCAAACAATTTAGCCTATTTTCTAGATGCATGCCAACTACTTGCTCCGCAAGCTGCTTGCGGAGCAAGCTTGTGGCAAATACTTCGCAAAATCTTGTTGGAAAAACAAGATTTTGCTCCATAATTGCGTATAGACGGTGAAAAGGAAATCTCGTTCACAGAAAAAACGGAAGCGAACGGTCTACCTGCTTCTTGCCACGATTACAATCTGCCTGTCTGGGATCGTACTTCTCTTGCCGAGAATGCCAACAAGGGTGAAGTCGGCCGAATCGTCCAACGCGAGGCGTAACACAACGCAGCAACCACGCAAACAGGACGGTTCGCCTGGGGCAGGCGGCGTTTCCGGGCAGAGTGGCCGTATGCCTGTCGAGAAGCAACCCTCGTATGAGCGAGCCAGGCTCACGGTGGTCTTGGACGATGCGGGTTATGATCTGAGCGATCTGGATGCTGTGCTGGCCTTCCCCGGGGCTTTGACCGTTGCCGTGCTTCCCCATCTCCCCCACAGTCGGGAAGCAGCCGAGAGAATCCTGAGTGCAGGCAAAGAGCTAATCCTTCATATGCCTATGGAGCCTCAAGGCAACGAAGATCCTGGACCAGGAGCCATTAGCACATCCCATGACAACGATGAGATAAGGCGACGACTGGAGAGCGCCTTTGCTTCGGTTCCGGGCGCGAAAGGAATGAACAACCATATGGGTTCCAGGGCTATGGAGGATCCCCGTGTCGTAGGTACGATCATGGACTTCCTTCGAGTCAACGGCATGTTCTTTCTGGACAGCAAAACCACATCTCTAACAGTGGCGCCGCAGCTGGCCGAGAGCTACCACATTCCTCTGATGGAGAGGAGCGTGTTTCTCGACAATGTCGTGATGGAGCAGGCCATAGAAGAGCAGTTTTCGCGGGGTATGGATATTGCCAGAAGAAAGGGTTCTGCTATACTGGTGGGACACGTTAAAAATCCCGAGGTCATGGCGGTACTCAATCAGATGTATCCTTTTTTGGATCAAGAGGGCATTGAGATGATCAGTCTTGCATCTCAATTCAATTTAGAGGTATCAGAGTGAAGGTTCTGGGCATTGAAACCTCCTGCGATGAGTGCTCAGCCGCTGTCGTGGAGGACGGAAGGAAAATTCTCAGCAACGTTGTTGCCACGCAGATCGAATTCCACAAACCCTACTACGGGGTTGTGCCCGAGATCGCATCGAGAAAACACGTTGAATGGATAACGGGTGTTGTCACAGCTTCGTTGGAAAAAGCCGGGATCAGGCTTGCAGAGGTCGAAGCTGTCTCTGCCACATTCCGCCCAGGTTTGATCGGATCTCTTCTCGTGGGCTTGTCCTTTGCTAAAGGTCTTTCCCTCTCTCTCGATGTGCCCTTCATCGGAGTGGACCATATTCAAGCGCACCTTTACGCGCCCCATCTGGAGCAGGATATTACGTACCCTTATATCGGTCTGATCGTATCTGGTGGCCATACACTGATTGCCAAGGTGCAGAGCTTTGAC
Source organism: uncultured Spirochaetales bacterium (assembly GCA_964561715.1). Taxonomy (GTDB): domain Bacteria; phylum Spirochaetota; class Spirochaetia; order SZUA-6; family CAZLRN01; genus CAZLRN01. The sequence continues at coordinate 2,308 of CAZLRN010000363.1, read as the reverse complement.
GATATTCAGGTCCTAGGCACGACTATTGACGATGCCTGCGGCGAAGCCTTCGACAAGGTTGCCAAGCACTATAAAATGGGCTATCCAGGGGGCGTAGCCATAGACCGACTGTCGAAAAAGGGAAATCCCAGAGCATTTAGCTTCCCCAAACCCTCCCTTCATAAAGGGGATCACAAGTTCGATGTCTCTTATTCGGGATTGAAAACAGCGGTGGCCAATCAGTTAGAGCAGTTTTGGAACAGGGAATTCGAAAAAAGCCTTGAGAATATTGCGGCATCCTTTCAGCAGACGGCAATTGATATTCTCGTCGAGCGGGTACTGCTGGCTACGCAGGAGACAGGTATCGGCAAGATCGTGGCGGGAGGCGGCGTTTCAGCTAACAGCTATCTGAGAGCAAGGTTGAAGGAAGAGAAGATCATTGAGAGCATTTTCCCATCTCTGGAGCTTTGCACGGACAACGGAGCGATGGTAGCCGGATTAGCTTATCGTCTCTTTCAGTCCGGGACATTCTCTTCTCTCGACTTGAACGCCGAAGCTCGTGTGCCTACCTTTAAGCGCGCCTATCCTTGACGTTGTTTTCCAAGGTCTTTAAGATGATCTTTCAATTTGCGGAAGCTGATTTTGTCTTGTTTCGATGATAGGAAACCGTCAGTTTGGGCGAGTGATGGTTCTGGGCTTGCCTTTAATCGGCACTTAAATTTCGAAATCGAACTAGCAGCAGAGGTATAGCATATGCCAGTATGTCCGGAATGCGGTATCGACGTGACAGAGGAGGGGCTGTGCGCCGAGTGCAAGAGGGAGTCTGCAAAGAAGCGAGGAGAGAAATCCAGGTCTCCTCAGGTTGCCCTGCTCCTCGCAGGCGGCCTGCTCATTTTTGCGGCCGCCTTTTTCATCGGGCGATCATTCGGATTGGGATCGGCTGATCAATCATCTGGTTCGCCTGTCAAAGAGAATGCGATTTCGGCAGAATCGAAGGAACCCCCAATGGATTCGAAGGAATCCACGGATTCGAAGGAATCCACGACGAGCCCTGAGCAAACGAGCGGCCAAAAGATCGAGCCGATCGTGGATTTGAGAGCCTTACCGGAAGGTCCTCCCTACGAGACCAAGGAGGAGTATCTCGAATGGATGCTCGCAAATACGGATCAGGAGGAGAAGTACCTTTTAGAAAAATGGGAGCGTTACGAATGGGTCATAAGCTGGTCCAGCTCTCCGAGTCTGACCCATCCACGCGTCATCCAGGGTTTCCTCAAGACCCCACGTGAGTACTTCTGTCGGGAGTGGAACCTACCTAAGGCTTACGCTCACGCCTATCTTTCGATCGGCTATGGACAAACAATTTCGGGACCCGAAATTGTCAGTCGCATGACCAACGCCCTCAATCCCCAGATTGATCACAAGGTTCTGGAGATTGGCACAGGCTCCGGATACCAGGCGGCATTTCTGGCTGAGCTGTCGAATTTTGTCTACACAATAGAGATTGTCGAACCTTTGGCACAGGTAACGGATCAGATCTACAGGAACCTGGAGAGCCGCTATCCGCAGTACAAAAATGTGCGTCGCAAAATCGAAGATGGATACTATGGCTGGGAAGAGCACGCCCCTTTCGATCGGATTATTGTGACCTGCGGAATTGATCATATACCTCCCCCCCTGCTCAAGCAGCTTTCACCGGACGGCATAATGGTTATTCCAGTGGGACCTCCCTCGGGCCAAACGATTCTTAAGGTCACGAAGCGGGTCGGCGCCGATGGCACCGTGACGCTCGAGAGGGAGGATATCTACAAGGGAACGCCCACCAAGGGAGATGTCTTTGTCCCCTTTACAGCAAAGGGCGGAGGAGTGCACTCGAAGGAGAGGGATAATCCTTGAAACAGATCCACTTTCGGATTGGCGCTCTCTTTCTCCTCTCCGTTTCCATAATAGGATTCGAATTGGCGGTGATGCGTAGCTTCTCTGTGGGAAGCTGGTCCAACTTCGGCTCTACGGTTATCAGCATCGCGCTTTTAGGCTTTGGACTGGCCGGCACCATTGCCGTGTTCATTCAAAAGCATATCAGGCAAGCTCCCAATGCATGGCTTGCTACGCTCTCCCTGCTATTCATGCCAGCCATAGCCCTGGCCCATGTGTTGGCTCAGAGGGTCCCTTTCAATCCCATTATGATCGCCTCTGATTGGACCCAGCTGATCTGGATCGGAGCCTACTATCTGGTCTATTCGGTTCCTTTCTTTTTGGGCGCACTATTCATCAATGTCGCCTTTATTGCAATGAGCAGTCGAATTCATGCCCTCTATTTTTGGAATATGGC
>CAZLRN010000362.1:0-5026 GCA_964561715.1 uncultured Spirochaetales bacterium | reverse complement strand
TCTTGAGCATCGCCCGAGTATTGAGGTATTGAACAAGCAGGCTCTTGCTCCTCTCGTAGTATATACCTAGCGGGGTGTTTTGTCCCTCCGCCCTGGCTACGAGCAAGTCTCGTTCGTAGTCGTATTTGAAGAAGATCGCGGTGTTTATGGAGAAGAGGATCTTGAGGGATTGATAGAAGGTTTTGATCAGTGCCTCTTCACCTGTTGCGCTGATAAGGTTTTGAAGGGTACCCAGCAGGAGGGAGATGTTTTTCACTTCCTGGACTAAAAGACTCTGTTTCTTTTCCTGATCTGCTCTTTCCTGCGAATCCTCCGCCTTTTTGATACTTATATCCAGGTACTTCGCCATTCCCGCTAGATCCTTGTTGGCTTCGTCTAGGAGAACGGCAGTATCCTCACGATTCAAACCGAAGAGAGTCTCAGCGGCTTCGAAGCTGCTGGTATCTTTTTTCTTGCTCAACAAATTGGCCAGGTAAACGATCTTAACCAGAGCGAAGGATTCGACTATGCGGAAGATAGGTTCGTGGTGGTAGCGCACCGCATCTGTTACCAGTGAGGGCAGGCTCCACTCTTCGATGATCCAGGCTCCCACCTCACTGTGAAGGGCTCCTAGCTTGGCCTCCTCCGAAAGGAGGCGTTCGGAATTGCCATTCGAGGAGGAGACGATTTCTCCGTATTCCTTCGGAAGATTGACCCACAGGAGCAGTTTGCCAATATCGTGGAGCATCCCGGCCAGAAAGGCTTCGTCGGGATTGGCATATCGGACCTTTTTTGCCAAACACCTAGAGAGTAATGCGCATAGGAGAGAGTGATACCAAAAGGATTTGAGGTAGAGCGAGCTGGCCTCCTCCTTTGTCTTGAAGACCTGATGGATGGAGGCGCTGATGGCGATGCTTTTGACGGCCTCCATTCCGATAAGCACCAGAGCCTGGTCCAGGTTGTACACTCTGTTGGGCAAGCTGAAAAAGGGAGAATTGAGCATCTTTAGGATACTGGACGTCAGGGCGGGATCCATTTCAATGATTTTGGAGAGCTCTTTGAAATTGGTCTCGTCGCCACTGCAGGCTTCGATAATCCTCAGAAGGATGTGGGGTAACGTCGGGAGATTTTTGGAGGACTTGAGCCGCTCGAACAGCTGCCTCTGTTCTTCTTTCATGCTGTTGGCCGCCATATCTAGATAATACTATAGTTCAACTCTCCTCATATCGCCAGCAGGCTGAGAGCACAATCCCGATTGGCTGAATTCGTGATCGGTTATGAGGAGGATGTTGATCCGGTCGTCCATACCTCAGGCAATTTCCAGCATTTCACTCAGAATCCTGCCCTTCGCCGTTGGCATCTCGAGGCCAAGCAGCGCAGCCAGGGTGGGAGCGAAATCGATCATTCGAATACGGGACATCTCGACGCCCTTCCTGATGCCCGGTCCAGCCGCCAAAAAGAGCGGAATGTATCCCTCCTGATCGGGGAGGTAGCCGTGGGAGGAGAGGTGTTTGCGCTCGTTTGGTTCTATGATACTGCCGCAGAGCCTGTTGGTGAAGTAATACCCCCGTTTCGCTTCCAGCACATAATCGATTGCCTGGCCGAGATGCAGCTCACGTATCTGCGCTTCGTCGAAGATATGGGTGATTGCCCCTCTCTGCTTGAGGGAGGAGAGGACCTCGAGCACGCTTTTACGTGCCTTTCGATCTTTCCGGTCCCGTAGGTAAACATGGGCGCTTCCGTCACAGGTGCCAATCCAAGCCTTCCACTCCAATCTCCTCGAGACTCTTTTGCGAGCAGGGAGGCTCAGCAGCCCGGCTTCACCTAAGGCTATGTTTGGATTGATGCAGAACCTCGAATCGATGTGTCCGTGATCCCCGAACAGAATAAAAGCTGTTTTGTCGAGCATTCCCGCCGATCTCACGGCCGATATGATCGTGCCGAGTCGATCATCTGTAAGGCGGAGGGCAGTACGAGCCTGTCGGCTTTTGGAGCCAAAGTAGTGGCGCTTCCTGTCCAGATCCAGGAGGTGAATCAAGAGAAGATGGGGCCGCTTTTTTTTCAGAGCATATGCCGCCGATGCGGCGGTGAATCGGTCGAGCCTGCCGGTCTCAAGCCCTCGCAACTTCCATGCGAAGCGAAACAGCAGATTGAGAATAAACAGGGGGGTGCCATTGGAGAGGACCATTGACGGCAGGAGATAGCATCTTCTCGCCGGCTTGATCTCCGGAAGATTGTAATCGACTTGTGCCCCAGCCGCGCCGGGCCACAGAAGGCAGCAAACTCTGTGTCCCGCTCTATGGGCCAACTCAAAGATTGTAGGAGCTCGATTGTCCCTCGCGTACCAGTGCCACTCCGGGAACTTCTCTCCGGGTTGGAAGCGGGCATTGGAGATGATCCCGTGAGTTTCGGGATACGTGCCAGTGGAAATGGTGGCGTGCAGGGGATAGGTCTGAGTCGGATAGATGCCCTCGACGCGAGAGGCCCATGAGCCTTTTTCGAGTATTTCTCGATAGTGGGGAAGATCGCGGATCTCGGCAAGATCCTGCTGCACGAGTCCGTCTACCGAGACTACCACGAGATGTTGCGGATGCAAACCTAGATATCGCTCTTTATCTTCATGATGAGTCCGGGATTTTTTTCCGCAAAGCTCACCATATCGCTGGTATTGACCGCAAAGAGCGCAACTTTGCCCTTTGTTCTATACGTGTACGAAGAGTTAAGTGTTATTCTGATCTCGTGCAGGTTACCGATGAAATCGCCTTGCTTGAGAACGTCGATCACGGAGCCGTTTTTGATGACTTCCACCTCTCCCTGTCGTATCACGTACATACGTTCGAACTTTTGACTCTCTGCTACGAGAATTTTGCCGTTGACGACTTCAACCCTTTGGAGCACCGATTCCAGCCAGGTCTTTTGATACGAGGTCAGCCGTCTGAAGTAGCGGCTCGTCGAAAGAATATTCCAGGTTTCCTGTCCCCTGGTCTTCGTCAGGCTCTTGAGGGTAGCTTCGAACTCGGTGCCGGAGATAAAGCTTAAGAATTTGTCCTTGGCCATGGTAAAGGCTCTCACATCGGTTTCCGCCACCACGTCGGCAGCAGTAGGATTGTTGGAGACGAGTGAAGCCTCTCCGAAGTACTCAAAGGCACCATAGATCTTTTTCTGTTCGAGACCCTCCATAAAAACGGCCACATTACCCGTGTAGATGATATAGAATTTGTCTCCTACACTGCCCTTTCTAATGATCGTTTCGCCCTTTTTAAAGGTCTCTTCGTCGATAGACATGACGAATTCCTGAATTTTTTCCAGAGGAAACTCTTGGGAGAAATCCAGATGACGCAGAAGACCGAGGATCTCGTAGGTTTTTTCGAACTGTGAAGGTTTCACCTTGAAGTACAGGGTGTTTTCGATGCCAAACTTTGCCAGTGTGAGATTTGTTTTTTCGGGAAAGTCCTTCTTGGCGATATGATAGATCACGGTTTTTTTCTGTATTTCCGGGGGCAGAGAGTTGAGCCAGTCGATCGATGTGTGCAGAGGAGGCACGCCGGATTCGTGGTAGATGACATCCGAGTCCCACGGAAAGCTCTGAAGCTGGTCATACCTTGCCTGGTTGATCACACCCTTCTCCATAAGCTGCTGGTGTACCGACGGCTCAGCCTTGTGGTCTGAAGAGTAGACAAAGGTCTGTCCCTGGAAGTTTATAGTAAAACCGATAGCCGGAATCGAGTGCAGCGTGTAGAAGGCCTTAAACTCGGCGCCGTGGATGTAGAAGGGCTTGCCGAGATAGATCGGATGAAAGCTGAAGAGCTGCTCGAGATATTCGGTGCTCTCCTGACTGAGGGCCGCGTATTTTCTCAGAAAACTCTCGATCACAGTACGGGTCGAGTAGATCGTGATCCGGATTTCCTCCATGATCTTCTGAAAGGTTCCCGCATCGTGGTCGGCGTGGCAGTGGGTGAGAATGATGCTGTCGATGAACTTGGGATTGACGTTGGAGGCCAACAACCACTCCGTCGAGTTGACGGGGGGGTCCACCATAATGCCCCGGTGGTTGATCCAGACGATGTATCCCGATGTATTCTCTTCGGGATCGAATCCATGACTCGGTCCCAGGCAGGTTACTCCAAAAAGGGGAGGGACGTAGGGGTCCTGGAGCCTTTCACCGATCAAATAACGTGCCACATATTCGATGGATCCCGGTATATGCGTGAGCTTTGTATCATCCTGCCAGACATCGTAATCCCCGGCCGCGTCCATGCTGATCGTGACGCCTCCAACGGTAACCCGAGAATCCCGGAAAAAGCGAAACGCCAACAGGTCTTTGAAGGCGAAGTTACGGTAGAATTTCATCTCCTCCTTGAGGTTAGGCACCACCGATTCGGAGAGTGTAGGATGAACGTCCTGATTTGCGTCGACGTATGTCGGGCCAAAAACCGCCTCCCTAAGTACCCTGAGCAGCCGCCTGCCCTGTTCGCGGGTTCCAATAATGGTCGTTTTCTTCTGTCGGATAAAAAAGTTCCAGTAGATGGGGAATTCGAGCTCACCAAGGCTGATTCCTTTGTCTGCGTTAAAGAGATTTTTGGGCAGTACAAAGATCAGGGGAACCCCTTCGGGCAGACGCATCGTGTCTTTTATCGTTTCAGGAGGGGATCCGAACTGGATATAACCTGCTTTCGTGTCGACGAGATACCCGCCACGGGGCAGCTCTGTGACCGTTTCTTTCAATTCCGTCAACTGTGGCATAAGCTAACTGCAAATGCTATGGGAAATTATTCTAAAAGTCAAGCCAATCCGGATCCTGGGATAGATGCATCCAAAAGAGGGTTGAAATGATGGTTTTCGAGTCCAGGATCTCATTGCCTTTGACTCTTCGGACCAGATCTTCGAAGGGCAGCTTAGTTATCTCGAGGAACTCTGTGGCGTCGAGCTCTGCGGGTTCTGCCGGTTCCAGATCGAGACCAACAAAAAGCGTGATCATCCCCGTTGAATACCCCTCAGCATGGGCATAGGTGACGAGCTGCACCAATCTGCCCGGTTTGAGACCGAT
>CAZLRN010000361.1:0-5029 GCA_964561715.1 uncultured Spirochaetales bacterium | reverse complement strand
GATCAGGTACGACATGGGGAACCGAGCTCTTGTTCCAGGCAACGGGTTTGCCCTCGACGCGGCGCTCCTGCATCTGGGCGAGTATGGCGGCAAGCTTTTCGCTATGAAAACTCATGATTATCTTCTAAAATCTTATAGTAAGGAGCGGAGTTAGAGGTTCACTGCAGTTTCGAAGCCGCGCTTCGGGTGGGCGGCCGAGCCCCCACCGCCGCTTCGGCGGCGGTGCGTCGCTACGACCGCGGCTTTGCCGGTGATTATGGATATCCGCTGTGCCTTTTAGGCTTCGAAACTTGCACCTACGGTGCTTAGGTAAAAGCCTCCTGCTTTGCAGCGGTCCGCCGAAGCGGTGGTCTTTTACTATACTACTTCGTATATCAGCCGTGTTCAAGACGCTCTAGAGATGGAATACAAAGCTGGAGATGTGAGATGAAGGTGAGCCGGGTAGCCGAGATGCGAGCCATGGATCGATACGCCATCGAGAAGTGCGGGATCCCGGAGCTTCTTCTCATGGAAAATGCGGGCAAGGCGGTTTTCACGACAATCCGCAACGAGATCGGGGTGAAAGGCAAGCGATTCGCGATCTTCTGCGGAAGCGGCAATAACGGCGGTGACGGTATCGTGGTGGCAAGGCAGATCCTCTCAGATGGCGGCGTCGCCGTCGTTTGGTTGCTCGGTCAGGGGGCAAAGCTCAAAGGGGCGGCAAGGCTGAATCTGGAAATCGCCCGCAGGCTTTCACTGCCGATAAAGACTCTTTCTTCGACTCGCGGCCTCTCGCAGGAAATTCGGGAAACCGACGCCGTGATCGATGCGATCTTCGGAACGGGGATCACTCGCAGAGTCGAGGGGCTCTTCGCCCAGGTCATTAAAATCATCAACCAGAGCGGGAAACCGGTTTTCAGCGTCGATATTCCTTCGGGCATAAACGGTGACACAGGCCATATCATGGGAGTCGCCGTAAAGGCGGACTTCACGATTTCTTTTGCTTTGCCGAAGCCGGGCAATCTTCTCTATCCCGGATTCGAATACGGCGGCAAGCTCTTTGTCTCCCACATCACCTTTCCTCCGAGCCTCCACGAACAGGACGAGCTCAAAATCGAGATCAACGCACCTCCCCCCCTGCCGGAGAGAAAGGCCGAGGGTCATAAGGGAGACTTCGGCGAACTGCTCGCGATTTCAGGGGCGGCCAGCTATTATGGAGCCCCCTACTTCTGCGCCCATTCCTTCTTGAGGGCCGGGGGAGGATACTCCAGGCTGGCCACACCGAAATCTGTAGCCCCCATCATAGCTACTGCTGGAAGAGAGATCGTCTTTCATCCGCAGCCGGAAACCAGCGAAGGCTCCCTGGCGAGGGAATCTCGCAATGAGCTTCTGAAGCTTGCTGCAAAAGCTGATTTTGTCATTCTGGGCCCGGGGCTTTCGCTCAACGACGAAACCCAGGATCTCATCAGGCAGCTCGTGCCGGCCATTTCGAAGCCCCTCCTGATCGATGGCGACGGTCTCACTGCGATCTGCTCCAATCTCGATCTACTATCCGGTAGAAAGGCGCCCACCATTCTCACGCCTCACCTAGGCGAAATGGCCCGGATGACAAACATACCGGTCGAACGGATAGAAACCGACAGGATCGACATCCTGCAGGATTGGTCAAAACACCTCGGTGCCTGGATTGTTCTCAAGGGAGCTCATTCGCTGATCGGTGATCCCAGCGGCCGAGTCTCTATCAATCTTTCAGGCAACTCAGGCATGGCCACCGCTGGATCCGGGGATGTTCTGACTGGGACAATCGCATCGGCGTTCGGACTTGGATTGGATTTTGCAGAGGCTGTGAAAGCCGGGGTGTTTCTCCATGGGCTCGCCGGCGATAAAGCCGCCGAATCCGTCGGGAGCGACGGGATGACGGCCCAGTCGATTCTAGACAGCCTTCCCCGGGCCGTAAAGGCTTATAGGAAGCGATACGAAGAGATTACGGCCAACAGCTACGGCTGCATCAGCGTTGTGTAGAAAAATCTTAAAGATCTATCTCAAAGAGCAGAATAGCCATGACAAAAGGGGAACGAAGCCGGATCCTTTACGACGTCGCCATCGCCTTTTTGGCCCCGATACTCGGCACAATTGCGGATATCAAAAACTACAAAAAAAGATTCTTCTTCGGCTTTTTTACGCTTGGAGTGCTATCCACACTGATCTTCCCGATCGTAAAACAGGGACAATGGATTTTCGCCCTGATTATCTACCTTGCCTCTGCGGTTGGATTCGCAGGAGCCAATATCTTCTACGACTCCTTTATCACTGACATCACATCGGCGGGAGCAAAGTGCCCTTTGGTGGGCTGTTTTCACTATTCCCTTTCTGAGAAATGTGAAGCAGCTCTACTACTGCAAGCGTCCTGATCACCCCGTCCGCGGCAGCTTCAAAAGGCTTGTCGAAACCTTTAGAGGCATCAAGTCCTACAGACCGGCTTTCATGTTCCTCATTGCCTACTTCTTCTATATTGATGAGATCGACACGATCATCAAAATGGCGACAGTGTATGGGACGGATATGGGAATCGGGTTTGACACACAACGCCGGCGTCGGCGTTTTATGTTTGCTCTTTCTCTTCCTTATCGGTGGAGCCATCCTCACTCGGGTCAAAACCCCCTCTCAGCAAGGCGGCAAGGTTTCTCTCTGGCGAAGAAAGCTTCCTTTACAGCCTGAGATCATACTGGTACAATAGGAACCAGTGGCCCCAACCTAATTTATTATCTTAGAAGAAGTTGCTAAATATAACTCCCTGCAATGAGGAGAGCGAGACGAATGAAAAAACGGTCTGACGAGTTAATGCTGACTCTCAAGGACAAACGCTCCAAATGGATTGATGCGATCAACTCAACGAGAGAAATGGTTCTCTCCAATCTTGCGATGATATCGCAGGTTCCCGCGGTGCCCTTCGAGGAGGAACGACGCTCGGCTCTTATTATGGAACGCTTTACGGCCTGTGGCATACAGGAACCTCAATCAGACTCGGTTCATAACGTAATCGGCACGATTCCAGGTAAAACGGGGGAGAAGCGGATTCTGCTCTTTACACACATGGATCACATGACCGATACGGTCATCGACCAGGGGATCACCATTTCGAAGGACAAGGTCCTCGGGCGAGGCGTACCGGAGGATACCATGGCCCTGGCGACCCTGATCACCATGCCGGATGTGCTCAACCGTGTAGGTCTTCAATTGGACAGCGACGTCGTGATCGTCGCAGCAACCCGATATCACGGCCGCGGCGATCAGGGCGGGATACGGCAGTTTATGCGAGAGCGTCATGCAGAAATCGACTACTGCATCAACCTCGTGGGTATTCCCCTGGGAACCCTCAACTATTACTCTCTCAGCCGGACCAGAGGGGATATCAACTGCCAGATCGATCTTGAGCCGGATTCCCCCTGGGGACGTATTACGAACACGAGCGCCATTATTGCTGTAAGCGAGATTATCAACGAAATCTACCGTATCCCATTACCCCGTCAACCTAAAACGGTCATCAATATAGGCATGATTTCCGGAGGAGAACGCTACAGCACGATCAGCACCGAAGCGGAAATCAAATTGGAAGTGCTCAGCGAAGACGATGCCTACATGGAGCAGATCCTCGAAGAAATTCGTGATCGCTGTATGGATGTAGCCGCCAGGTACGATGTAATCGTCAAAAGCGAGTTCTTCGGGCGATACAGAGCGGCCGGCCTGAGCTACTCGCATCCGCTCGTAAAATCTGCTGTAAAGATTATCAATTACCTTGGATACAGACCCATGATGACCTACAACCACTGGGAGCTGGCAATCCCCCTCTCCTACTCTATCCCATCCATATCTCTAGGGGTCACAACGGGAAGCCTGAGTAGAGGTTCTCGCGGATCCGTCAATATAAAACCCATTCCCACCGGCATTCTGCAGCTGCTCATGTTGCTAATCGCCATAGATAAAGGCTACTGCGATGAAAAACGTAAATGACTGGCTCCGAAGCCGGACGTACCACCACACCGAATTCAGAGATCTCAAAAAGCTGGTAAGAGCTAAAGAGAAAAAGAATGTCAGCATCAGCGTCTGCTTTCCCACCCTCAACGAAGAAAAAACGATAGGCAAATCTATTGTTCTCATGAAAGCAGAGCTCATGGATCGATATCCCTTGATCGACGAAATCGCGGTAGTAGATTCGGGGTCGACCGACCGAACCTGCGAGATCGCCCGCGAGTTTGGCGCTGACACCTACATCGCCTCTGACTATTTGAAGAGGGAAGGCGACTTTAAGGGAAAGGGGGAGAACCTCTGGAAGGCTCTCTACCTGCTTAAGGGCGACATCATCGTCTATGTCGATGCCGATATCCAGAACATCCACCACCGCTTTGTCTACGGCTTGATCGGACCCCTTCTCCTCAAGAAAGGGGTCAGATTCGTAAAGGCTTTCTACGAACGCCCCTTTTTGACTGCCGGAGAGACCCGTGAATCGGGAGGCGGCCGGGTAACCGAAATTCTGGTGCGGCCCCTCTTTTCGCAGTTCTTCCCTGATCTCTCTGTTGTCATCCAGCCGCTCTCAGGGGAGTATGCCGGGTACCGGGAGATCTTCGAGCAGATCCCCTTCCCGATTGGCTATGGCGTAGAGACAGGCATGTTGATCGACATTTATCAGAAATGGGGACTCGACATACTGGCCCAGACGGATCTCGATCAACGTGTTCATAGGAATCAAGCCACCAAAGCCCTCGGCAAAATGTCCTTTGGAATTCTGCAGACATTCTGGAACAGGCTGGATAAATACAAAGATCTGGGGCCTGTACATCCGGAATCCTTCACTCTGATTCAGGTTAGCGACAACGACTCACGGAAGCGCAGCATCAACGCCATCCCTATCCGGGAAAAGGAACGCCAGCCAATAATCGAGCTGGAGGCTTATAGGAAGAAACGAGCCGAAGTCAAATGAGGCTATCAATCTGTCATTACCATCTCCAACCCGGCGGAGTCACTCGCATTATCCAATCGCAGACCCAAGCCC
>CAZLRN010000360.1:0-5033 GCA_964561715.1 uncultured Spirochaetales bacterium | reverse complement strand
TGACGTATTAGATTTGTGATTGCGAAAGTTAGGAGGGTGAAAACAATGCAAAAAGAGGAGAAAAAGCTTTTTAGTCCTTTCGCGAAGGTCAAGGATATCTACCTTGGGGATGTAAAGTGGACTAAAGGATTCTGGCAAGAACGCTTTGAGGTCTGCCACAGGACTATGGTTTTAAATATGTGGGATATCTTGAAAAACTCCGAAATTTGCCCAGCTTTTGACAATTTTCTCATAGCAGCAGGCCTTAAGAGCGGCAAGCACAAAGGGCATCCCTTTTTTGATGGTGACCTCTATAAATGGCTCGAGGCAACTGCTGCGCTGTATGCGGTAACTCGAGATGAGAAGCTCGATCGACTTATGGATGAGGTCATTGACGTCATCGCCAAGGCGCAGCGTAAAGATGGGTATCTTCATACGCCCGTGATCATTGCACAAAATCTTGGGAAAAATGAACCAAAAGAGCTCCAGAACAAGATGGCTTTCGAGATGTATAATTTCGGCCATCTCATGAGTGCAGCTTGCATGCATTATCGCGCCACATCCAAGGAAAGCCTGCTCCTTGTGGCCGAGAATTTGAGTGTCTGGCTCAGCTCGGTGTTCAGGAAACCGACCCGCGAGCTGGCCGAGAATGCAATTTGTCCATCGCATTACATGGGCTTGGCAGATCTCTATCGGTTAACAGGCGATAAAAAACATCTCGAGCTGCTGAAGACAATGATCGGAATGCGAGATCTCATCGAAGCTGGCACGGATCAGAATCAGGATCGAATCCCATTTAGAGACCAGAGGAAAGCCGTTGGCCATGCGGTGAGAGCTAATTATTTATATGCGGGAGCGGCAGACCTCTATGTCGAGACCGGCGAAGATTATCTCTTGAAAGCTCTGGAGAGCATATGGGAAAACGTCACCTACCAAAAGATGTACATCACGGGTGCCACGGGTGCACTCTACGATGGCGCATCACCAGACGGATGGACCAATCAGAGAGAAGCTCAGCTGATTCATCAGGCTTATGGGCGTGAGTATCAGCTTCCCAACACGACCGCATACAATGAGACATGCGCCAACATAGGTAATGCCTTTTGGAACTGGCGGATGTTCAAGATTACGGCCCAGGCTCGCTTCATGGACGTCGTTGAACTAGTTCTTTATAACAGCCTTCTGTCAGGCATCAGCTTGGATGGGAAGCGCTACTGCTATATCAACGAGCTACGACACGAGAGTGAGTTGCCCTTCAAGCTAAGGTGGTATGGGGGAAGAGAGCCCTATCTGAGCTGTTTCTGTTGCCCTCCCAATATAGTTCGAACTATAGCTGAAGCTGGTCAGTATGCATACGGTGTTGCAGAGAATCAGATATGGGTGAATATGTACGGAAGCAGTGAGCTTGAATCGAACCTTCCGGATGGTTCTTCAATCGCCCTGAAGCAGGATACCGATTATCCGTGGGCTGGAAAAACCAAAATCGTGACTGATTTTCCGGGTGACCGGGAGGTAAGCCTGATGCTCAGGATACCGGGCTGGACAACGGCAGCTTCGATCAAGCTCAACGGAAAGGTAGAACGGAGGGATTTAAAGCCTGAGTCCTACTTCGAGATGAAACGATTGTGGACGAAGGGAGATGCCGTTGAGGTGGATCTCGAAATGGATGCCCAATTGATCGAGGCTCACCCCCTGGTCGAGGAGCTTCGCAATCAAGTCGCAGTGAAACGTGGCCCGATAATATACTGCCTGGAATCAGTTGATCTACCGCATGATGTTAAAATATCTGAGATAGTAATTCCTCATGGCATCAAATTTACTCCAAAAAAAGGTCAAAATGGCTTAAAAGGAATAACCCTCCTTACTGGCGATGCCGAATTGCAGCGTGCGGGAGACTGGTCGAAGAAGCTGTATCGCCCGCTTTCCCCGAGGGAGAGCGGGAAAATACATATTCAGTTCATTCCCTATTTTTCTTGGGATAATCGAGACACATCTGAAATGACTGTTTGGTTTCCTGTGAGGTAGCCACAGCGATCAATGACGTTTTATGTTCGAATAACGAGAAGCTCGGGTATCGATATCCCAACCATGGGCTTTTAAGAGGGGACAAGGTGTGAGCTGTGAAGAATAGCAAACTGTTCGTACGCGATGTCAAGAGAATGTCAAATGTCGAAATCGTTGTAGATACGATTAAAAAGCTCTTGATAGGCAAAAAGCTTAAACCCGGAGACCTGCTTCCAAGCGAGAAGGATCTCTCAGAGAGCCTGTCGATCAGTCGAGGTTCCATTCGAGAAGCCATGAAGATACTTTCAGCGTTTGGCGTAGTGGAAGTGAAACAGGGGGATGGAACCTATGTTGCCACCAACGCAAATAAAAGCCTATTCGATCCGGTGCTCTTCAATCTTTTAGCAACAAATCCTGATCTCGAAGAACTGGTGGAACTCCGCCTTCTTGTCGAGGAAGGCATAATAAAACTGATTATCAAACACGCGTCGGATCCTGAGCTAAATGATCTGAGAAAAATCTGCTTGGAGATGGAAGAAAACGCAAGAAAGTATCCGGATGATGTGGATAGACTACTTCAGAATGATTTGGATTTCCATTTGCTCATGGGAAAACTAACCGGTAACAAACTTGTGGATAACGTCTACAGTTTCGTTGTGGAATTGTATGCACCGACGATGCATCCGGGTACTGGAATTGAAACACATAAGAAGCTTGTTGATGCATTTTACAGCAGGGACTTAAATACAGCTCTTGCTGCAATCAAAGAGCACGATGATATATGGCATCAGTTGCATAAAAAAGCGAGTAAATAGAAAGCATTACTAGCAAGGAGAATCCATGATGAAGAGAGTTGTTGCCATCTATACGGGCAAAGGACTTGCGCAAGCTTTTGAAAAGGCCTTTGTCGAGAGGTATCCTGATATTCGATTGGACAATATAATTGACGACAGCCTCATTCGCGATGTTGTCGAAGCAGGCGAAGTGACTGCCCAGGTGTCCAGACGTCTCATCCAGTACTATTTGATTGCCGAAAACATGGGAGCAGATGTCATTATCAACACTTGCTCTTCGGTCGGAGAAGTGGCAGACGCGGCGAAAGGATTTTTAGGCATACCTATAGTCAAAATCGATCAAGCCATGGCTGAGGAAGCCGTCCAGTCTTCGGAGAGTATTGGCGTTCTGGCTACTCTTTCGACGACTTTGAACCCCACTATTAGATTGTTGGAATCAGAGGCTGCTCGAGCTGGTAAAAATATACAAATTGTCGACGGTCTTGCCAGTGGAGCTTATGAGGCATTGATTCGAGGTGAGCCGGAAAGGCACGACCAGCTGCTCTTAGATAAGGTATGCGAGCTGGCAAAGGACGTGGATACAATAGTTTTAGCGCAGGGCTCAATGGCGCGAATGGAGCAGGCTTTGAGAGAGAAGACAGGGAAATCCGTACTTGCTAGTCCACCTTTATGCATAAAGAGCTTGGAGTCATTTCTTAAAAGCTAGTTCTGCAGCTTTACTGAAGATCCAGCCGATTGGCACCAGAGGGAATTTGCTATGGACAAGAGAATCGAAGAATTGAAAGAGACGGCGCGGCTCATCCGCCGGGATGTCGTGAGAACCATTCATCTTGCAGGTGATGGACACCCCGGAGCCTCTCTCTCGGTGGCTGACATTGTTACCGCCCTGTATTTCGAAGTGATGCGAATCGATCCAGCCAGGCCTGACTGGCCCGATCGGGATCGGTTTATCCTCTCCAAGGGCCACGCCTGTCCCACCGTATATGCAGCGTTGTCCCGTTTGGGCTACTTTGCGCCGGAGGAGCTTCCAGGGCTCCGATCTCTAAAGTCCATGCTCCAGGGCCATCCGGATGTGAACAAAACCCCCGGCATCGATTCGACATCGGGTCCCCTCGGTAACGGCATTGGAATGGGCTTGGGAATGGCCCTTGCCGGGCATGTCAGGGGAAAGGACTATTTCACCTACGTCATCACAGGAGACGGAGAGCTGGAGGAGGGCGTGGTTTGGGAAGCGATGATGGCAGCCAAACACTACAAGGTGGGACGGCTGATCGTCATTATCGACAACAACGAGATGCAGAGCGGCGGACCCGTGAACGAGGTGAGCGGTCTATACCCCATTCTGCCCAAGTGCGAGGCCTTTGGATGGCACTGTCAGGAGATCGACGGCCACGACTTCTACCAGATTCTCGGCGCCATAGAGAGTGCCAAGGCCGAGCTGGACAGGCCTTCGGTCATTCTAGCCCACACGATCAAGGGACAGGGGGTTCCCTTTATGATCGGTGACAACTCCTGGCATAAGCGGGTTCCAACAGCCGAAGAGCTCGATAAGGCGATGATGGCGTTGGGAGGTGAGGCATGAAGCAGTCAAACACCCGCATCGCGGTCACCGATGCCATGATCGATCTGGCTGCCGAGGATCCGAATATCGTTCTCGTCGTCTCGGATTCGAAACTGACCATTAAGTGCCAACCCTATATCGACAGGTTCCCGGACAGATTTTTCGATGTCGGGATCGCTGAGCAGAATGCAGTCGTGTGCGCGGCCGGAATGGCAGCCGCCGGGTTGATACCCTTCTTCTGCACTTACGCGGGCTTTATCACGATGCGCGCATGCGAGCAGGTGAGGTCCTTTGTCGCTTACCCCGGATTGAATGTGAAGATGGTTGGGGCAAACGGCGGTATAGCCGGAGGGGAGCGAGAGGGCGTGACCCATCAGTTCTTCGAGGACCTGGGAATCTTGAGAGCCATTCCGGGCATTACCGTGGTCGTTCCGGCGGATGGCGGGCAGGTGAATCAGGCCGTCAAAGCGGTGGCTTACGAGGAGGGACCTGCATATATTCGGATTGGAAGCGGACGGGACCCTCTCGTCTTCGAGCAGCCCATGGGATTCGAGCTCGGAAAAGCCCGGGTGCTGCAGAGTGACGGAAACGATGTCGCCCTCTTTGGAAACGGATCGGTCTTGCCGCGCGTGTTCGAGGCAGCAAAGGTCCTGGGCGAAAAGGGCATCAGGGCCACCGTGGTGGAGGTGCATACC
>CAZLRN010000359.1:0-5045 GCA_964561715.1 uncultured Spirochaetales bacterium | reverse complement strand
ATATCGTCAAATCCCCTGACTAGCTTTAAGTGCTGCTTGACGATGTCATGGGGATAGACGCCGAACATCTTTTGCTCCAGCGGGTATTTCTTGATCCCATACTGTGTGTAAAGGGCTGCCTGGGCTCCCCAGCAGATGTGGATACAGGAGGTTGCATTGACGAGTTTCCAATCCATGATGGTTTCGAGCTCTTTCCAGTAGCCAACCTCCTCGAACTCCATATGCTCAACAGGTGCACCAGTGATGATCATGCCATCGAATTTCTGATCTCTGATTTCGCTGAAGGTCTGATAAAAAGTAAAGAGGTGTTCCTTCGAGGTGTTCTTGGGTGTGTAGGAGTCGAGTCTCAGAAGAAAGAGCTCCATCTGAAGTGGCGAGTTACTGAGCAGTCTGATAAGCTGGGTCTCTGTGGCGATTTTGTCTGGCATCAGGTTGAGAAGGAGAATTCTCAAGGCTCGGATATCCTGGTGGATGGCCCGATCGTGTCGCATGAAAAAGATCTCTTCGGCCCGCAGGTGTTCTTTGGCTGGAAGAGTATCCGGTATGACTATTGGCATCGCGGTCCTCCTTCTATACGTGCTGGAAAATCGCGCTCGAGCTCGTTTGCGATAGCACCTCGGCCAGCGTCCTGGTTCTAAGGAAATCAACCATGTAGTCCATAAGATCTCCCCAAACGGTTCTGGCCAGGCAGCTATCAGATCGAGTGCAAATCGACGGATCTTTCACACAGCTGACCGTTATGAGCGGTCCATCTACGGCTTCGACGATCTCGAAGAGAGTGATACTCTCAGGCGATTTACTCAGTTTGTAGCCTCCCCCGGGACCTTTAAAGCTGCAAAGGATGCCTGATTTCTTCAATTGACTGAAGATGTTCTCGAGGTATTTTGGAGATATGTCCTGGGCTGTTGCAAGCGCCTGGATGGAAACCGGAGCTCCCGACCCATGCTCCGCAAGCTCCAGCAGGGCTCTTAGAGCATATCTGCTTCCCGAAGAAACGGCCAGCATATCTCCCCCTCAGGTAGTTGGTTCTTGGCTACCAGAAGCTAGTTAGTTTCTGGTGAATAAATCACCAGAAGCTTTATAAGTTCTTGGTGAGATTTCTCAACTACCCATTATGTAAAGAGTT
Organism: uncultured Spirochaetales bacterium; assembly: GCA_964561715.1. Taxonomy (GTDB): domain Bacteria; phylum Spirochaetota; class Spirochaetia; order SZUA-6; family CAZLRN01; genus CAZLRN01. Next base: position 3,919 of record CAZLRN010000359.1, on the reverse strand, counting down.
AACAAAAGGCACAAGTGCTACCATTTGGTGCAATTCGAATTATTCACCAAGAACTAGTTAATCCTACCAAATATATAGGAAATATAAAAAGAATCAAGAGAAAATGCCAGTCGGCGAGCATTGCATGGATGGCCTCAGTGAACTCCTTCGACTCCCTCCTCGGTGAGCATGAACTTGAAGCGTCTTGCGTTTTTAATAGCCTGGCTTCGGAAGTGATTGTTGAAGGTCACCAGTAGAAGTCTAGCCTTTCGAGCGATGCGCTTGACCCGGCTTACCCATTCGCTGAGCTCCTGATCCGAGTAGAGGTAGTCGTAGCGTTGTGTGTTGTCTCCCTGCCACCAGCTGGCGCTGTTTCTGCCGTGGAAGCGCAGGTAGGCGAGCTCGGAGGTTACCGTCTCGTCTGGTTTAGGCAGTCGGGGCAGGTCAGGCTCATCTACGCAGACCAGCGCGATATTCCTCTCCCGCATCGTCTTGTACACAGATTCCCGTTGCCACTCGTCGCTCCTAAACTCGAATGCCAGAGGAAGCCCCTCCAGCAGTTTCGAAATTCTGTCGAGATGTCTGCGAGATTTCGGTGTGTAGTGAAAGCTATAGGGAAACTGGAGGAGCACCGCGGCCAGGCGGTCTGAGCTCAGAAGGGGCTGCAGACCCTCAAGAAAGGCCTCCGTTGTTCTGGAGAGATCGTCGTCGATTTCGTGGGTCATTGACCTATGGGCTTTGATAGAGAAGTGAAAATCCTCCGATGTGATTTGCAGCATTCGCTCCAGAGTTGGCGCCTTGGGTAAGGTGTAGTAAGAGAAGTTCAGCTCGACGAGGTTGAACTCGCTTGAGTAGAGCTTGAGAAAATCCCTCTTTTGAGTTCCGGGTGGATAGTAGGGGCCGACCCAGTCCTCGTAGGAATAGCCACTGGTCCCGACACGTACCATTCGGGATATCTTAGAGACCTGCTGGGGATTTTGCAAGTAATCAGCTCTATCTGCCATGCAGCGGTCGTAGCGACGCATCGCCGCTTCGGGTGGGCGGGCTCAGCCGCCCACGCCGAGCCCGGACCGCGCCGAAGCGGTGGTCTCTTGCTGATTTCTTGTTGTCAGCCCTGGTGGATTGGACTATCCTTGATGGTATGAATGAACCCAAGCTGGCAGAACAGGTTGAGCTCATCCGACAGGTCTTCGGCTATGTCAACCATTTCAAGGAGAAGATCTTTGTCATTCATATTGACTCCAGGGTAATAGCCCATGGCCTCTTCTCCATACTGGTCCGAGACCTGGTTCTCTTACACAGATTAGGGATCCGGATCATTCTTGTTCCCGGCGCCAAGTCCCGAATCGACGAGATCCTCACGCAGTACGGCATCGGCTGGACGTATCAGGGCGGAGTGAGGATTTCTTCTCCCGAGTCCATGCCATTTATCAAGATGGCCGCCTTCGACGTGTCTAACTCGCTTATGACGCTTCTCGCGGAGAACAGGACCGACGCGGTTGTCGGCAACTGGGTCAGGGCTCGGGGCATTGGGGTACGGCAGGGCGTTGACTATCAAGTTGCCGGAACCGTTGACAAGCTGAAAATCGAGATCGTGAAGAATGTGCTTGATCAGGGTCTGATCCCCATCTTTCCCAATATAGGCTGGAATGCCAGCGGCAAACCCTACAACCTCTCCTCTGTCGAGCTGGCGGCGGTCATAAGTCAGGAGATGATGGCGGAAAAACTATTTTTCCTGACCTGGAAGGAGTCCATCTCAGAAAAGGAATTTCGGCTTGGTGCCAACGCGGAGATCGATCGGGATGGAATCGTCTCGCGCCTAACGGTTGAGGAAGCCGAGGAGTTTCTCAAGCAGAACAACGGCGAAGGATCGAGCCATCTTCTCGAGCTCCTCGACATGGCTCTCTCATCCTGTCGGAAAGGGGTGACCAGGGTGCACATCGTTGACGGCAGTATCGAGGGTGTCATTCTAAAGGAGGTCTTCTCGAGCCGCGGCTTCGGGACCATGGTCTATGCCGACGAGTACGCCAACATACGTCCGATGGAGCATTCTGATATTCCTGAGGTCCTTCGGATCATGCAGCCTCTCGTAGAGAGGGAAATACTCGTACCCCGAAGCTCGAAGCTGCTGGAGGAGCAGTGCGGCGATTTTGTCGTGTATGAGGTAGACGGAATCGTTCACGCCTGCGGCGCTCTGCACAGCTTTTCTAAACGAAATGGAGAGATCGCCGCTGTCGCTGTAGACGAAACCTATTCGAGTATTGGAATCGGTAAAAAGATCGTTTCATTTCTTCTAGAGCGCGCCAGGGAGCGAGACCTCAAGCGGGTCTTTGTCCTCACAACCCAAACCTTTGATTGGTTTTCTGAGGTGGGATTCGTGCAGGGCGAAAAGGGGCTGCTGCCACCTGAGCGAAAAGAGACGTACGACAGCGAAAGAGGATCCGTTATTCTCTACTACGACTTAAGCTCTTCGTGATAAATGACGGGCATCGGAATTCGCAGGGGGAGTGCCTTGTAGCGAATATCGGGATAGCCAAGCGTGAAGACAAGCCCTACTACATGCGAGTTGGGTATACCTAGCTTCCGGCGTAACGATTTCATTCGGTTCAGAGCGATTTCGGCATAGCCAATCATACAGCTTCCAAGGCCGGCGGACTGAGCGTAATACATCATGGCCTGTCCAGCCAGGACACAGTTCGTCAGACCGAGGTGGCTGTTCTTCTTAGGCGCAGAAAGAATGACCACCCCTGGGGCGTGGAAGAAAAGGCAATCGTGCCCTACCGTAGGAATAGCTTGCTCATCCCGGCTGGACTTCTCCAGGCCGGGCTTGTCTCGGCCGGGGCGATCCCGGCCAAAAAACTCATCGATGTAGCTCTGATAACGCTTAAGCGAGGAGAGGTATGGTCGAGCCGGAGTCAGGTACAGCAGGGGCCGGATAAGGGGATTGAGCGCCAGGCCCAAAATCCTGCGGTAGAAATTCATGATATGCGCGCCTGTGTCGGCAACGGCACCACCCACCAGAATCGTGGCGTGCCAATCCTGGGCGTTGCTTGCAGTAGAGGTCATTGAGCCGACGTAGAGCATCTCCTCCCAGACCTCTTGGGGCACGGGATCGCTCCTGTAGCGCCGCACGGAACGCTTTCCTGCCAGCAGTGCCTTTAGGTCCTCCTTGGGCAGATTCGGCTCCGCCCACGGGGGAAAGGAGCCCTGGTTGGTGAAGATCGCCGAAACCGGGCAGACGATTCCGCAGTGGCAGCATCGGATACAGCGCCTCTCATCTATGAAGAGGCCCCCCGACTGCAGATCCTTCTGCACCGCCCCGGAGGGGCAATCGGCGAGACAGAGGCCACAGGAGGTGCAAAGCGCCTGGTTTATCTCTAATAGCAAAGAATCACGCTGCTTCATGATAAGTGACCCTACCGCAGATCCGATCTGGTAGCAAGCATGGATATTTGGCGTAAGAGCAGAAACGACTCCAAAAGGCGGCTCTCCTCCTGCAGTTGACAAGAGAAAGTGGCGATTCTACGATGGGGCCTGATGAATCGACTCTTTGCAATAGTGGGTATGTGTGGCTCGGGAAAATCGATTGCCTGTGACGTGTTGCGTGGGTTGGGCTGGGAGTATCTCCGATTTGGGCAGATCACTATCGACAGACTCAAGGCAGAGGGAAGAGAAATCACCGAAGCCAACGAGCGAGAAATGCGAGAATCCCTGAGGAGAGAGCATGGGATGGGCGCCTATGCGCTGCTTTCGTTGCCCCGTATCGAAAAGCTGCTCGAAAAGGGCGACGTCGTCATAGATGGCCTCTACTCGTGGAGCGAATACAAGGCACTGAGAGAAAGATTCAAGGAAAGCTTCACTGTTGTCTGCATATACGCCTCCCCTGCAACCCGCTACGGCCGGCTGGAAGAACGCGTTCACGGTGAGGAGGACCGGGAGC
>CAZLRN010000358.1:0-5060 GCA_964561715.1 uncultured Spirochaetales bacterium | reverse complement strand
CCTGAAGGCCGTCCGTCACCTTGGCGACTTGGCCAAGACGGACTGGCGTGCCGCCGCGGTCCGCGACTACGGTATTCCGCAGATCGTCCATGCTGCCGTACATGCCGGAGGTGCGGACGCTCAACTCGAAGTTGCCGCGCGTCACCGTCCCCACCGGAAGCTCAACGTTGCCCGCCTTTATGCGGCTGACGATCTGGTCGACCGGAACCTGCAGGGACTTCAGCTGCCGCTGGTCGAGCTCCACGTTGATCTGCCTCTGGGTGCCGCCCCAGACGTCGACCGCGGCCACCCCGGCCAGCCTCTCCAGGCGGTATACCACCTGGTCGTCGAGGATCCGGCGCAGCGTTAGAAGATCGAAGCTGCCTGAGGCGCCTAGGACCATGACCGGCATGGCCCCGGCGTCGAACTTGAACAGCCGCGGCCTATCAGCGTCGGTCGGCAGCTGATTGATGACCCGGTCGAGGCGGTCGCGCACGTCAGCGGCCGCGGCCTCCAGGTCTGTGCCCCAGGTGAAGGAGAGGCGGACCCGGCTGGAACCCTCTCGCGATGTGGAGTAAATCTCTTCCACGCCGGGGACGGCGCCCATGGCCTCCTCGATCGGCCGGGTGATGAGCTGCTCAATGATCTCCGGACCGGTGTTCGAGTATGAGGTGGAAATAGTCAGAGCCGGGTAGCTTACGTCCGGCATGAGGTCCACCGGTAGGCGAAACAGCGCCGTAAAGCCCAGGATAACGACGATCAGAGCAACCATGACGGTTAGCACCGGTCGATGAACGGCAAAACGGGAAACGCTCATTGGCCACCTCCCCCTGTGGAGCCCTGCTGCGGAGCAGGGTGCCGTCCGGACTCCTGCCGGGCTGCATTATTCTGGGTGCCCGAGGAAGCCTTACCGGCGTCCTCCCGTGGCCTGCCCGTTCCGACTGGCTTCGCCTCCGGCAGCAGAATGGAGGAGCCGTCCTGCAGCAGGTGTTGGCCGAGCGTGACCACTCGTCCGGAGAGCTGCGGTTCCAGGACCTCCACCCGGTCGCCGTCTGTGATGCCGGTCGTCACAGGCACGAAACGCGCCTTGCCTGCCTCAGCATCCACCAGGAAGACCCCTTGGCGGTCTTCGTTGCGCACCAGAGCGGAGGCAGGGATGGTGACCGCGTTCTCACGACGCGCTAACTCCAGATCCACCCTGACGAACATACAGGGCTTCAGGGCGCCGTCCGGATTGGGGACTTCGATCCAAACTTCCGCCTGACGGCTGCTTTCCTGCAGGAATGGGGCCATACGCACGACCCTACCGCTGAAGTGCCGCCCGGCCTGGATATCGATGGTGATCACCGCAGGCTGCCCTAAGTGGATGCGACCGTAGCTCTCTTCGGAGACCTGGAGAGAGGCCTGGAGCGAGCCGATATCCAGCACCGAGACGATGGAGTCATTGGCCCGCAGGAGCTCACCCGCGTCCACGAACCGCTCGCCGATTACCCTGCTGACGCTGCCATCGTCCCATTCCACCGCGATACGCGCATCGGCCAGGCGCGCCTGGGCCACTTCGAGCGCCACCTGCTGCTGCTTGAGCTGGGCCTGGACAAGCTTGTAGCGGGCCTCGGCCTTGCTGAGCTGGTCAACCGCCGCATTATACTCGGACACGGAGGCGATCTTCTTGTCCCGAAGGGCGCTCACCTGCTCCAGCTCCCGGCGCCCGGCCTCCAGGGCGATGCGGGCGTCCTCGAGGTTGGCCTCTGCCACCATCAGGGCTGCCTGGGCTTGGTCCACCTGTTGAACGTATTCCTGGTCGTCGAGTATGGCGATCGGCTGGCCGCTGCGCACAACGTCGCCGACATCCACGAGCAGTTTATTCAACCGGCCGCCGACCTTAGTGGCCGCGACGAAACGCGAGCGGGGCTGAAGGGAACCCGAGAACTGGCCTATCTCCTTCACAGTCGCGCGTGTGACCTCCGCGGTCTCCACGGCCACCGCCGGCGCTCCCCGTCCGCCGGGCTCTCCTCTACCACCCGGGCCTCCCGTCGAGGACCGGGCGACGATCACTTTTCGATACACCTGGAAACCGATCAGACCGAGCACTACCAACACGACCAGGGAAATCCATACAATCTTCTTCATGTTTCTTACCGCTCCGCATCACCAGGATGCCCATTTCGGGCAGTAAGCCCGCTTTTTATCAGCTCGAAATAAAGCCGCTTTTGTACTGGGGTGAGCATGATCTTGAGCCGTAGGCAATGCGCCCTATAGGCACGATCCATTGCCACCTGCAATTCCGCTATCACCCGCAAGGCATCGTTCAACCGGGCTCCGTCGAGCGCAGATGCCCGCAGCATGTCTTTCAAATCGGAACGCCGGTCGCAAACGAGCCGGCAGGATGACACCAACGATCCATCCCTTGACCTCTGGAGGCAAAGCTGAGTATGCCGCAATGTCCACCCATTGTCCAGCGGCGCTAGGAACGGGCGCGAGATCGAAGCGGATGAAGGTATCTTTAGTAAAAGCGAGGAGATATCCAACAATGCATCGACTCCGGTGTTGGGACCAAACATGATCCCAGCTTTTCGAAGCAGTCTCCTAACTTTTTGCTCGCAGCAAAAGAATGGGCTTGTCGCAGTCATGTTTCAACTTTTGTGACACGCTTCCCAATAGGGCATCACTTATTCCCTTGTGCCCGTGGGTTGCCAACGCCACGAGATCGCAATCAAATTCGCACGCCTTCATGAGCACCACCTCTGAAGGCTCGCCTTCGGAAAACGAAGAAGTTACGGGTATATGCTCCCGTTCGATTCTTGCTTGAGCTCTGGATAGACACTCTTCGGCTCTTTCGACCATGATCCGTTGCTGATCGAGAGTATGGGCGTGAACTACGTGGAACAGGTGTACTCTGGACTTGTGAATTTTGGCCAGCTCCACGACATGATCCAATATGGCTTCATCGACTGGCGAGCAGTCCATCAGCAGAAGTATATTCTCGTACACCCTTGAACCCCCTATGAGAAAATTGTCGTATAGAGAAGGTAGATATTCAGCGCAATAATGACGGCGGATACCGCGATGGCCAGCACGAACTCCGTAGACTTGCTTCGGAAATTACCCATTACCGTCTGCCTTCGGCACAGGATAAGAAGTGGAATGAGGGTGAACGGAAGCTGCATGCTCAAAACGACCTGGCTGAATATAAGGATTTTGAATGTATCGACATTGAGCAATATTATCATAAACGAAGGAACCGCGGTAATAAAAGCCGAGATCTTGTAGAGCAGGGTTTTTGGGTCCTCGGGCTTTCCGAGAAATGCTGTAATGACATTTACCTCAGCCATCGAAGAAGTTGTGGACGAAGAGATGCCGGCTGCCAGGAGTGCAAGAGCAAACAGGAAGCCGGCGAAATTCCCGGCAAGAGGACGCAGCGTGGCAGATGCCTGCTCCAGGCTATCGACGTGCACTCCATGTCCGTAGAACACGGATGCGGCCACGATGATCATAGCGGAATTGACCATCCATCCAACGCCCATAGCGACGAAGGTGTCGATTTTCCCGAACCGCATTAGCCGCTTTTTCTCCGCTTCGGTTGCACCCCACTTTCTGCTCTGCATCACATTGGAATGAAGAAAGATGTTGTGGGGCATGACGACCGCTCCAAGCATTCCCATTGCGATATAGATATTGCCACGCGTTATTCGGGGGATTACCAGGGCGGGACCGAGATCGAGCCATTCGGGTTTCACGATGAACAGCTCGAGAATGAAGCACAGGGCGATGATCGCAAGGAAACCAAGAATAATTTTTTCGAGCCGGTGGTAGCGTTGTGAGACGATGAAGAAAACCTCTAAAATCACCGTCAAAAGCGCACCGGCCCATAGAGGCAGTCCGAAGAGCAGGTTAAATCCGATTGCCCCGCCCAATAGCTCTGCGACATCGGTCGCTGCACAGGCCACTACGATCGTTACACCTATCAGCGCTGAAAGGGGTGGGGCGAAATGATCACGGATGTTCACGCCGAGAGATTTACCTGTCACGATCCCGAGCCGCGCGCTCATGTTCTGGATGAGAATGAGCATGAAAGTGCTCAGCGTGATGACCCAAAGCAGGTTGTAGCGGAAATCCGCCCCGCCCGCTATGTTGGTTGCCCAATTGCCGGGATCGATAAACCCAATGGTCACGAGGAACCCCGGACCGAGAAATCTCAGGAATAATCGAAACAGACTCCGCTCTTTGTGTTTCATAGCCATAGTCAATATACTGGAGTTGCCCCCGGGCTATCCAGCTGATAGGCGAAGCGAAACACGCCCATTGGATCGCATCCGCGCGTCTCGAAGTCAGGAATACAATCGTGATCAGTCCCCTGCTAGTGGGAAAGATCACGATGGAGCCAGGTCGCTCGTCGTGCTCCGAAAATAACCTATGATTCTTACACTCGGGTTTCCGCAACCTTTCTATTTTGAAAGATTTTTGGAGGCGATTGAGTCGGGATCAGCTGGAGAAGACTCATCTAAAACTGATTCAAACGGGGCAGTACAAACTGGCGAATAAATCCTGACAATGGCCGCAACAAGCGCGGGCTACTTCCAATGTCAAGGAAAAGATGTCAAGGTGGTGCAACTAAGCTTCGGTGCGACTAATACAAGATAGGTCTGCACCGGCAGTCCAGGGAGGACGAATGACGAAACGAGGTCGAATTTTGAGTTTGTTGGAGGCCAATCAGGCAGAGGACTACATCCCGGCTGGCTTTTTCCTGCATTTTCCGCCGGAATGCCAGCGCGGTCAGGCGGCCGTGGACAGGCACCTGGAGTTCTTCCGCTATACCGGCATGGACTTCGTCAAGATCCAGTACGAGCGGAAGTTCCCCCAGCGTCCCGAGATCGTCGAGCCGAAAGATTGGGCGGGCATGCCTGTCTACGGGATCGATTTCTATGAGGAACCGCTGGAGGTGGTCGACGGTCTGGTTAAAGCTGCCAAAAAGGAAGCTATGGTCGTGATCACGCTGTACTCGGCCTTCATGTGCGCCAGTCATTCCGTCGGACGGGATGTCCTTGTCGATCACTTGAATAGGGATCCGGAAAGCGTCCGAC
>CAZLRN010000357.1:0-5062 GCA_964561715.1 uncultured Spirochaetales bacterium | reverse complement strand
AGATAGGAGAGAAAGAACCCCGGATAGCAGACAATCAGGAAGGACGAGGAGACGAGGCTCAATAAATGGGGAAGCTGCTGCTTTTTCTGAATGATTGTACCGCGAACCAGCATCACTCCAAAAACGATGGCGAGCCAAATCGCAAAGAAACCCATATTCAGTCCCGTCGCAATGATCAGGTAGGCGCAAGCGGGAAGAGAGGCCCCCAAGATTGGAGCCAGATATCGTGAGGCTGCAATCTCCTGTTTCTCCACTAGCCGCCTTACCTCGAGAGTGCCCATGAAGGCAAATACGGTAATCGTCAAATTCAAAGCGAGAAACCGATAGTGCGGAATAAGAAAGAGAATGGCGTATATATAAGGAAAAGTGATAAGTATGAGAGAGACTCGGAGAATGAACCTCTTCTTGGATTGCTCCCGTTCATTTTTCTGCTGAGCCAAATCGTCTCTCTCTTTGCTGATAGCAGGATATGGCTTCGAGGAAATCGTCCTCCGTCCAATCTGGCCATAGCTTTGGGCTGAAGTAAAGCTCCGAGTAGGTGCTCTCCCAAAGGAGGAAATTACTGATCCGCATCTCTCCGCTTGTACGAATGATGAGGTCGGGATCCGGAAGCTCCGGATGGTCCAGATAACTGGTCAGGCTCTTCGTCTCGAACTTCAAATTCCGGACACTCTTGCCGTTTTTCCCCTCTTCAGCCAACCACCGTTTGATGGCTCGCACAATTTCGTCCCTCCCGCCGTAGTTAATCGCCAAGTTGACTGTAAGTCCGTCGTAGGCAGCGGTATCCTCCATGACGTTGCTTATTTCTTTGACAATATCCGGTGGGAGCCCTCCGATGTCTCCGCTGTGGATAACCCTTACCCTGTTCTCGCGGTAGAAATCGAGCTCCTTTTTGAGATGGGTCTTGATCAGAAGCATGAGGTAGGAAATTTCCGACTTGGCGCGTTTCCAGTTTTCAGTGGAGAACACGTAAAGGGAGAGATATTTGAGACCGATGTCAGAGGCGGCTTTGACAACCCTCTTGGCCGCCTTTAATCCCTCACGGTGACCGAATCGTCTCGATTTTTTGCGATTTCGAGCCCACCTACCATTGCCGTCCATTATGATGCCCACATGGGCAGGAAGACGGTTGGGATCGATGGATTCACTTATGTTCATTAAAACTCTAGGATTTCCTTTTCTTTCTCTTCGAGCAGGCTATTCACATCGGCTATGGCGCCATCTGTGATTTTCTGTATCTCGTCCATACCACGTTTGGCGTCGTCTTCGCTTAAGTCGGTTGTTTTTTGCAGCTTTTTAATCTGTTCATTTGCATCGCGTCGTATGTTTCGTATAGAAACGCGGCACTGTTCTGCCTTGTTTTTAGCCAGCTTGACAAACTCTTTGCGCCGCTCCTCCGTGAGAGGTGGAATGCTGATGCGAATGATTTTTCCGTCGTTGTTGGGATTGACTGATAGCTCGGATTTCTGGATGGCCTTTTCGATTTCAGGAAGCACAGAGCGGTCCCAGGGCTGAATAACGACCAGCCGCGCTTCAGGGATTGAAATGGTAGCAACCTGGTTCAGAGGGACCTGCTGCTCGTAGTATTCGACTTTTATCTTCTCAAAGAGTGCCGATGATGCGCGACCCGTTCGAATTGTATTGAAGTCGCTCTTGAGTGCATCAATCGATTTTTTCATTCGATTTTCACTCTCGTTTTTGACCTTATCCATTAAAATCCTCCTCTCTCACAACAGAGCCATTGGGACTATGTATCCGTTCCCACTTTGAAGTAAAGAAACTCTTTAACTTGAACCTCCCCGCCGATCTCGTTGTTCAAGGTTGCCAGTACTTTAGAAGTTTTGATTTTCTCGTCTCTCAGCCAGCCCTGATCTAAAAGGGAGATCGATGAAAGATATTTGCTAAGCTTGCCTTTCACTATGTTATCTATAACCTTTTCCGGTTTGCCATGGAGCTTGGGATCATTCTCGGTTTGCTTGCGCAACAGCTCTTCCTGCTCTTTGAGGTAGGCTGGATCGGCCTGATCGCTGGTTATATAGAGGGGTGCGAAGGCTGCGACATGGAGGGCAAAATCAAAAGCTGTCTCCTTAAAGCGCGGATTGCTTTTCAGTGATTCGTCACCTATCGCAAATTTAACGAGCACGCCGATTCTCCCCTCGCCATGAATGTAGTCTACGATCACCTCATTTCCGTTCGATTCGAGACCCTTTAAGCGCTTGAGGCTCATGTTTTCCTTGATCCGGCTCATTGTATCTTTTACGACTTCATCAAGCTCTTCGTTTTTCTCTTTCAGGTTTTTGGAAAAGATCACATCGAGTACTTTGTCTCCCAGTTCGATAAAATCCTTGTTACGAGCTACAAAGTCTGTTTCGCAGGACAATTCGATCAATACCCCACGATTTTCATCAACCCGTGAAAATATGCGACCTTCATTTGTTGCTCGTCCCATGCGCTTGTCTGCTGCAGCAAGTCCCAGCTCTTTCAGGATCTTCTCCGCTTTGGCGAAGTCGCCCTGAGCTTCGACTAAGGCATTCTTGCAATCCAGCATACCGGCACCGGTTTTTTCTCTAAGGGATTTAACCTCCGTTGCTCTAATCTGCATAAAACCTCCTACTCCTCTTAGAGCTCACCTCTACTCCTCATATAGATCGTCTTCGTTTTCAACATTCTGTTCGAGTAACGCTTCGTCTGTGCTCGTCTTATCGGCTTCCTTGGCCTCTTTCTCCGAGTCTTTTTCCTCAGGATTGTAATTAGAGTAGTCCTCGGCGGTAAAGGTAGCTGCGTTGTCCTCTTCGTCATTAGCGGCAAGGCTCTCGCCTACCGAAACGGTTTCGAGGATGTGATCGCCTTCCTCGTCGATCTCGCTATCCTTATCCATCATCCCTTCGAAAGCACCCTCCACAGATTCTTCATCTTCATCGTCCTGAAGAGTTTCGATAACTTCGAGGCCAACCTCATTCTCGGCTTCTATTACTGCATTGGCGATAATCTGCGTGAAGAGAGTGATGGCTCTGATCGCATCATCGTTGCCTGGAATGGGATAATCAATACCGTCTGGATTGCAGTTTGTATCGACAATTGCAACAATAGGAATATTCATCCGCTTGGCTTCGGCTACTGCAATCGCTTCTTTCCTGGTATCGATGACGAAAAGGATGCCCGGGAGGTCCTTCATCTCTTTTATCCCTCCCAGGTTTTTTTCGAGCCGGTTTTTTTCTTTTAGAAGACGGGAGATTTCTTTTTTTGTCAGGCTTTCAAAGGTTCCGTCGACCTCCATCTTCTCGATTTTGTTGAGCCGCAAGATGGATTTTCTAATGGTCGAAAAATTGGTGAGCATACCTCCTAGCCAACGGTTGTTGACATAGTAGATTCCGGCTCTCTGAGCTTCCTTTTCGACTGTCTGTTGCGCCTGTTTCTTGGTCCCAACCATCAGGACGGATTTTCCGGACAGGACGTTCTGTCGGACGATCTCGTAAGCTTCCTTGATAGCAGCGATGGTTTTTTGTAAATCGATGATGTGGATCCCGTTGCGCTCGGCAAAGATGTACTTTTTCATTCGAGGATCCCATCTTTTAGTCTGATGCCCAAAATGGACACCTGACTCTAGCAGGTTTTTCATTGTAACAACTGCCAATACGTTACTCCTCCGTTTCTCATGTTCCTTCTCTATTTCTCGTGCAAATATGAGCTCGCGCCAATTTGCCGGAGATTCTGGACCGTCCTCTTTTAGGCCAGCTAAATTTTAGACCAGCTAAAGAGGTATCCGGCCCCCCTTAACATGCCATATAAGAGTGAGAGTGGCAAGCCTACCACATTGCTGTACGATCCGTGCAGAGATTCGACGAAAAAAGCCCCTCGCGACTGAATTCGGTAGGCACCGGCTGCATTTTGCCACTCCCCGGTGTCGAGATAATACTCTATCTCTTGCTCCGTCATGGTTCTGAACGTTACAGTCGTCGAGCAGGTATCGAGCCTTATCTCTTCCTCGGGCTTTGAAAGCAGCGCGACAGCTGTGAAAATATAATGGCTACTGCCCGAGAGAGCTTTCAGAACGTCCCTGGCCTCACGACGGGTTTCGAGCTTCCCGATTATCCGATTTCGTACGCCGATAAGGGTGTCGAATCCGACAATCCACTTTCGCTGGGGCATCTCGAGTTGAGCTGCCACTTGGGCGACCTTCTCTGCAGCCAGCCGCCTTGCTCTCTCTTCGATGCCTTCCGCAGGTTTTCCCCGCTCATCTATCTCAGGGACGATGACTCTGAAAGGAATACCGACTTGCTCGAGAAGGGCCCGTCTGTTGGGCGATCCGGACGCCAGAATTATCCTCTCCACATTAAATCCGCGTAAACAGAAAAACTCCTCCAAAGGCGCCCAGCAAAGTGCCAGGATTTGCCCTGAACGTGACGGCCAGCACATAGAGGTCGAAGAGTTCCAGTGGTTCTTTCATAGCAAGTGAAATATCGATGCCTAATTGACTCAGAACTCTCTCGAACACTTCCCATGCCAGGCTTCCGATCACCATGCCCAATATGAGGCAGAGTATCAATGGCGGAATAGACCGCTTGTTTAGGGTCATAAACGAGGTGAATATATGAAGATAAGGCCCCAGCGTCAAGCTGCCTGTCGCTATCGGTTGACTGGCTGGCCGACACTAAACCGCCCCTCGCACCAAGCTCGCTGAAGTTTTGCTAAGCAAAACTTCTTAGCAGTTTCTGCCAAGCAGAAACTGCAGGCGTTTGTGTCGGCCAGCCACCGATCCGGAGAGCATCGATGCCGGGGGGCTTATCTTCGTATAGATTGACAGGGTGGGGGAGGCTGGGGTAAGTTTATTCTACATTTTCGGGCAATTAGCTCAGCTGGATAGAGCGTTGGCCTCCGGAGCCAAAGGCCGTGGGTTCGAATCCCGCATTGCCCATCTTCAACTCATTTTCCCGTAAATATCTACCGATCGTTAGCTGCGCACCGTTGCGCGGCTTCGGCGGACTCTGTGAAACGAGTGTGGAACGGGGCGGCGGCCTGTGAAACGCCCGTATTTGTTGTGGAAACGCGGTCAGCTCTGGTA
>CAZLRN010000356.1:0-5070 GCA_964561715.1 uncultured Spirochaetales bacterium | reverse complement strand
AGTTGGCATGCATGTAAAAAATGGATCAAATTGTTTGGGTTGTGGGAGCAGCCAACGATATGAAAGAAGGTGATTAATACGAGAGGAGCTGTCACATGGAAAAGATGAGGGGCGTTTACCTCCCGGGCAACAGCACGGTTAAGTTCGGCGAAGTTGCTGTGCCCGAGCCCGGACACGGGCAGGTGCTTCTCAAGATGAAGGCCTCTTCCATATGCGGAAGTGATATCAGAGCCATATACCGTGAGCATCTCGGAGTCGGCGCCGAGGCTTATCAGAATGTGATTGCAGGCCACGAGCCCTGCGGCCAGGTCGTCAAAACCGGTCCCGGATGCAAGGAGTTCAAAGAAGGCGATCGGGTCGTGATCTATCACATCTCCGGGTGCGGTGTCTGCGAGGATTGTAAACATGGATACATGATCAGCTGCCACAGCCCTTATCGGGCAGCCTACGGCTGGCAGAGGGACGGTGGGCATGCGCCCTATCTCCTGGCCGAGGAAAACACCCTCGTACGCCTGCCCGACAGCCTGACCTTTACAGACGGAGCTCTCTGCGCCTGCGGTTTCGGCACGGTTTGGGAGGCCATCACCCGCATGAAGACATGCGGGGGCGACAGGGTTTTTGTAACCGGTCTAGGACCTGTAGGTTTGGCGGCGGCCATGGTGGCTCGTCAATTGGGAGCGGGGCCGATCATCGGAGCCGAGGTTGCCGAGGGGCGTATCAAGGTCGCACGGGACCTTCAGCTCTTCGACGAGATCGTAAACGCCGGTGATGCCGAAAAGGCGGAGAAGGCCGTCAAAGTCGTAACGGGAGGAAAGGGCTGCGAGGTCGCCATCGACTGCTCCGGATCTCCGGCAGGCCGGCTTCTGGCGCTCAAATGCACGAGGCAGTGGGGCCGCTGTGCTTTTGTCGGTGAAGGTAACAAGGTAGAGTTCGATGTCTCCCCCCTCCTCATTCACCAGCAGATCACGCTCTACGGTTCGTGGGTCACGTCTCTCAAGCATCTCGAGGACCTGGTGGAGCGACTGGAAAGGTGGAATGTGCATCCCGATATCACAGCGACCCACAGGTTTCCCCTAGAAAAGGCGGGCGAAGCCTACAGAGTGGCTGACGAGGGACAATCAGGCAAGGTGGTCATCTGCTTCGACGAGGAGCTGATGTAAATTCTCGATATGAAATACCCGGTGGCGATCTGTTTTCTCTTCGCTCTTCTTCCATCCCTCCTCGCGCAATCCCTAGACGATGCGGAGATGCTGGTCTCTCAGGGCAGGGAGCTGTCGAAAAAGGGAGCTCATCAGGAAGCCATAGGGAGGCTGGAAGCGGCCCTGGAAATCTATTCCGGGATCGACGAACCGGGACTCTCGGACAAAAAAGCTTTGGTCCTGAGTCTCCTCGGAGACGCTCATTTCCGAATGGGTCGATACGGTCCGGCCCTGGAATATTTCGAGAAAGCTCTGCAGATGGACAAAAGCGCAGGCTATGATGCCGGGGTTGCATCAGATCTGATGAACATCGGCGCCGTCCGCGATGCCACGGGCGACCATCTGCTCGCTCTGGAAAGCTACGAAAAAGCTCTGGTCATCTACAGAGAGCTGGGAAGAGAGGACAAAGTCGCCAGCTCTCTATCGGTCATCGGCGTTTCCTATGCATCGACCGGCAGATTTGATCTGGCGATCGATTCGTTTCAGAAGGCCCTGGCCATTGCGGAGAAGATAGGCGACGCCGTTGACATCGCAAACAGCCTCAACAATATCGGAAACCTCTATCAGGAATGGGGCCATCTGGAAAAGGCTTTAGACTACTATGAGAGGGCTCTTTCAAAGGTTGAGAGAACCGGCAATCTCGAAACCATTGCTACTCTCACGAACAGCATCGGATACATCTACCTGTCGTGGGGACGATTCGAGGAATCGCTGAGCTATTACGAACGGGCGCTGGCGGCTTTGCAGAAGCTTAACCGAAAGGATAGAGTCGCCACCGTCACCAACGGGATCGGTTCGCTGTATGCACAGATGGGGCGGTTCGATCAGGCGCTGAGCTACTTCGAGAAAGCCCTGGCTTTGAGTCGGTCCACTGGAGATCGTGTCGAGCAGGGCATCAGCCTTAACAACATCGCAACAGTGTACGCCAATATGGGACGTTACCCTGAGGCGGTTCACTACTACGGAGAGGCGCTGGAAATCCAGCGCGAGATGGGCAATCGCAAAGACGTGGCAAAGAATCTGAACAATATCGGTGTCGTCTACGGGAGTATGGGGCTCTACCGAAAGGCGGCGGAGTACTTCACCGAATCCGTGGCTGTCAAGGAAGAGCTTAGACGGACCGCCGCAGGCGGGCTTCGGAGAGAGTACCTTGCCTCGCAGCTGCACACGTATCAGCTTCTTGTGACCTCCTATATTAGGAGTGACGATCCTGTACGCGCCTTCGATACCCTCGAGTTGTCCTCCGCCAAGTACCTGGCCGAGCAGCTGGGAGAACGGGCCGATGAGGAACAGCTCGATTTCGAGGGAATCGAAGCGTTTCGGAAGAAACTTGGCCCGACCGATGCTGTGATCGGCTACTCTAACGTCGATCGGGAGAGCATTGCCCAGATCGTCGTGACCAGCGGCAATATACGCGCCGTCGAGGTCGACATTCGAGATCTCATCGCGGCTCTCTATGAGAAACACGGTCGCACCATTCAGTCGTTTTTGCGCGCCACGAGCGATGAGCTGCCGGGGAAAGCGGCCATCGGAGATCGCCTGCGAGGCATCGTCGAGTTCTACAGACATCTTCTCTCGAGACCGGGCTCTTCCAGAAAGGAACGCCTGGCGAGACAAGATATCGCAGAGGGGCTCTATAACCTGTTGATCTCTTCTCTCGAACAAGATCTGGCGGGAAAGAGCGAAGTCATCATAATTCCAGACGGGATTCTGGCCTTTCTGCCCTTTGAGACGCTGATAGCCCCCGATGGCAGGTATCTGGTCGAGAGGTTTCATATTCGCTACGCCCAGTCGCTTACCGTCACGGAGAGGCTCAGCGCTCGGGAATACGATGACGAGAGGAAGCCTCTTCTGGCCTTCGGGGGGGCTGTATACAACCCTTCCAGCTACGCGCAGGAAATGATGCTTTCGGAATCCGA
The DNA here is from genome assembly GCA_964561715.1 of uncultured Spirochaetales bacterium. Lineage (GTDB taxonomy): Bacteria > Spirochaetota > Spirochaetia > SZUA-6 > CAZLRN01 > CAZLRN01. The sequence goes on along the minus strand of CAZLRN010000356.1, from coordinate 1,952 downwards.
TCTCGAGAGATTCGAGGTGGAGTCCCGAAGGATCCTCTCTCGAGGCGGAAGCATTCAGCAAGCCTACGAGTCCCTGGGACTCACAGCTTGGGACAATCTTCCCGCCTCGCTTGTCGAGATACGGGCGATTGGAGAGATCTACGAAGACGCGGTCCTGGTTCAGGGAACCGAAGTCTCCGAAGCGCGGATCAAGGACATGTCGGAATCCGGTTTTCTACGGCGATTTAAGGTTCTCCACTTTGCCACCCATGGAGCTGTCGTACCGCAGGCGCCCGAGCTTTCGGCTTTGGTGCTGTCACTTTCTGGCGAAAAAGAGGATAGCGAAGACGGATATCTGACCATGCGGGAGATCACCGAGCTCGACTTGAACGCCGATTTTGTCAATCTCTCGGCCTGTGAAACCGGTCTCGGAAAGCTATACGGCGGGGAGGGCGTAGTGGGACTGACCCAGGCATTTCTGATTGCCGGTGCGAACGGCTTGTCTGTCTCGCTTTGGCAGGTGGCGGACGAATCCACGATGTTATTTATGGCCGGACTCTACAGAATTGTGAAAGAACAGGGACTGACCTACTCCCAGGCCATGACTGAGATGAAAAGGAAATTTCTAAGCACCAAGGAGTACCGTCACCCTTTCTTTTGGGCGCCATTCGTGTACTACGGCCTATAGAAGTTACTCGGGAAAAGCGGCTTTAATGCAGCTTCGAAGCCGCGCTGCGGTGGCTTTTACTCTTTTGCCATTCGGAGATCGGGGAACTTAAGAAAAAAGAGCAGTGACAGACCCAGCAGCATGAGAGCTCCTATTAGAGCGATGCCGAGGCCGAAGGCTCCACTTTCGCCCAGAACTCCCAGAAAAGCCGGCACCGCACCGCCGCCAAAGAAATAGGCAAAGGGAACAACGAGGGAGACGGCGACGTTTCGCAGCCGTGGCGGTCCGACGTTGGCTAACAGGGCAAAGGCGGCTGTGAAAAAAGCGCCGGTCAGGAGAGGTTGCAGCACTACCACGATCACTAAAAACGTACCGCGAACCAATCCCATCAGAAGGGTGAGGAGACCAACCGCTGCAAACACGACGACAAAGAGCCGCCGCGCGTCGCTCCTATCGATCAGCCACCCGGCAAATAAAACCATGAAGGGTCCCGAAGCCCGGGAAAGACCGACCAGCAGGTTAGATGTACTCTCGGAGAAGCTCCTCTCCGTTACGAGGAACGTAGGGAGAATCGCATAGGCTCCCAGTGAGGCTGCAGCCACGAAACAGAAGAATACGAGAATGATGATGTACGAGGGCTGAGAGAAGATCAAACGCAGATTGCCGAAGCTCGGAATCTCTACCCTCAAACGTCTTCCACGGCTGAAAAGGCCGAAAAGCAATCCTGGGGCCAAACACGACGCAGCGACAACAACCATCACCCCGCGCCATCCCAAAAGCGGCGCTAGAAGTTGGGCTATCAGAGGTGTCGCCATGAAGCCCAAGGATGGGCCGATTTCGTGGATACCGATTGCTTTGCCCCGATCGCTGGGAGCCACCAGGTCATAGAGGGTGGCCATGCCCGAAGCAAGGTAGAGCCCTGCTCCCATTCCCAGAAGAAAGGTTCCAATACGAATGGCTAAAAGGGAGGAGCTCATCGCCACTGAAAAGAGCATAGCGCTGACGGAAACGCAGGACAAAACAACAGTGTAGCGATGGGTGATGAGCCGGGATACAAAACCCGAAGATAGCATCGCTAGGGAGTATCCCATCGATATCAGCAGGAAGAATGTTGTCGCCTCGGAGTGTGATATTCCCAGGTCTGCCTCGATCCTCAAAAGCAGCGGCGAAAAGACGAGACGTGCGGTCAGGGTGATAAAGAGAATGCTCGAGAGAAATATGATCGATCCGAATTTGGACTTCATATTTTAGAGCTTCGAATGAGGAGCCTTTCAGTTGCGTGAATTACAGGTGATCATCAATGGTC
>CAZLRN010000355.1:0-5104 GCA_964561715.1 uncultured Spirochaetales bacterium | reverse complement strand
TTTTGGAGAGTTAATGACCGGAGAACAAAAAAAACAAACGACCCTCAAGCGTCTGGCGCGTTCGGCAAAAGAGTTTCTCTATGGCATGGCCGGCCATGACATGACACGCTTCGCCCTCAAGACCCGCGGCAGCATGGAGCATCTCTTCATTCTTATAACGATGGGTGACCTCCTGGGAATCCCCATCCTGCCGCCCTACTACTCCCTCAGGCTGCTGCCTTACGTGGTACCGCAGATCAGTACCTGGAAGCGTCGAATGTTGAGGGAGAAGGATCTGACGGACGCGCTGGCATGACGTCCTGCGCGCGCAAACCCTAGGCACGCAGAAAAGAAGGAGCAGAAAGTGTCGCTGGCACAAACCTTTAAGGAGCATCCAAACCGCCGTTACATCGAGTTCGGAGGTAAGGGAGGGCTCGGAAAGACCACGTTTTCCGCCGCCACCGCCTACTGGCTGGCCAAGCAAGGCTACAAGGTGCTTGTCTTCTCAGTAGATCCTCAGGCCTCTCTCTCCGATATCTTCGAAAGGGACATCTTCGGCAAGGGTGCAGTGGAGATTACCACCGGTCTTTTCGCCCAAGAAATCGACGCGGACCGGCACATCAGGGAGTACCAGGATCAGATACGCCAGAAAATCCGCGATATGTACGGCATGCAGGAGATCCCCGACGAGATCGAGCACTACATTCAGGCCGCCGCCGCGGAGCCAGCCATGGAGGAGAGCGCCATTTTTGACGCCGTCGTGGATATCGTCGTGGGCTCCGAATACGATTACTACATCTACGACCTGGTGCCTCTCGGGCATGCTCTGTACTACCTCAGCATGGCCAGCATATATGACGAGTGGATCGGAAAGATCACGTCACTTCGCGAAGAGATGCAGCAGTACTCTCAGGTAGCAGCCGTGCTGGAGCGAAAGAAAAAGACGGAGGAAGATCAGATCCTCGGCGAGCTGCAATACATAAAAGGGCGGATCAATACCTCTTCGAGCATACTGACAGACCGCGAGAAGACGGCATTCTTCTTCGTCGTGACACCCGAGGAAATGATCATTCTCGATACGCTAAGCGCAGCCAAGCTCTTCGCCAAGTACAAAGTGCCGATATCCGGCTATATCGTGAATCGCGTCATTCCTCCCGAGCTGGCCAGGCAGGACATCCCTGAATACCTGCGGCACCGCATCGACATGCAGTCGAAATACCTCGGCCACATAGACGAGACCTTCGGAGCCGATGTGCTGACGCGAGTGCCGGAGTTCGAACGCGATATCACCGGTCTGGAAATGATCGGCAAGGTGGCGGATTCACTCTTTGGAGATACGCAATGATCGAAAAAACGACACGGCAGTTCCTGGCGGAGCACCCTCAGATAAAATACATGTTCTTCGGCGGCAAGGGGGGAGTGGGAAAGACGGTCATGGCCGGAGCCGCGGCGCTGTGGATAGCCGGCCAGGGGAAACGGACCCTACTGGCATCGACCAATCCCGTGCACTCTCTGAGCAGCATGCTCGATCAGGATGTCTTCGGCGCACCAAAGCAGGTGACGGGAGCGGCGAATCTGTACGCTTACGAGATCGACACCAAAGATACCATCGCGAGGTCCAAGGTCGATCTGACGAACAAAATTGCATGGTTTCTCAAATATGCGGATATCAAAACAAAGGCCGATGAGTTTGTCGAATCAGCCACCATGAACCCGGCATTCGAAGAGTCGGCCATGTTCGAAAACATGATCGACATCATGTTCGAGGATAGATACGAAGCCTATGTCTTCGATACAGCGCCCACAGCCAACGCTCGGCGCCTTCTCGGTATGTCCAGCGTGTATGGGATGTGGGTGAACAAGATGATGAAGAGCCGGGAAGAGGCCAAGTCGCTGAGAGAACTCCTGTCCTACAGCAAAAAGAAGGAGCAGGATCCTCTGATGGACTATCTTCTCGGATTCCGAAAGAGAATGGAACAGGCCAAGACGTTGCTGACCGCCGAGGAGAAAACCGCCTTCTTTTTCGTAACGCTCCCCGAGGCTCTTCCCATAGCCGTGATCAAGCGCTTCATCAACTGGTTTCAGGACTTCGGTATTCCCGTCGGGGGAGTGGTGGTGAACCTGCTCATCGACAAGAAGGATGTCGGCAAAGATGCACCGGAGTTCGTGCGCAACCGCATCGCTATGCAGGATTCCTATATGGAAGAAATCTGGCGTAGCTTTCCAAACGTTCGCGCCATCGTGCCCCTCTTCGACAGCGAAGTCCGGGGCGTAGAGATGCTGGGACGCACCGCCGAACATCTTTTCGCCTGACGGATTTGATCTATGCATCCTTCACTGATTATTCTGCTCATCGGCATTATCTTCGTCGCCGGTTTCGGAGGCCTCTCGTATCTGCGCCGGCAGGGGCTTTCTAACCGTTTCTTCGTCGAGGGGCTGGCTCTTACAGCCGTTTTCACGCTGCTTGCTGTTTCGCCCTTACCGATAAATCCCTTTCTCTTCCTTCTCATACTCTACCTCGTTACCATGCGTGTTCGACTATTGGTCGATCTAGGTAACTGGTTTACCTCGAGGGGCAGGCATGAGAAAGCCCTTGCGACCTTTTGCTTTGCCCTCCGCCTCAGGCCTGACGCTACCGGCCGTCAAATCACGCTCATCAATCGCGGTGTGACGCAACTCTACATGAAAGAGCCGGAGGCAGCGTATTTCACACTCAAAGGGGTGCTAATCGACGAGGAGGCGAAACCGGCTGCCAAGTATATGGCTGCCGGCTACTACAATTTGGGACTTGCGAGCCGGAGGATCGGCCGCGAAGGCGAGGCGGTTCGGTATTTCAATGAGGCGATTTCCATACTGCCCAATTCAATCTATGCCTACGGCGCTGCGCAGGCTCTGAAGCAAGGCCCATCAGATCATGCATAGATCTTTTCGGGAGAATTGACTCATGAGCAGCACAGAGCTGATCCCGCTAGGCATGGGCATTGTCAGCAGCTTTCTCGTCAGGGACGAGGGAACCGTCCTTATCGATACTGGTTATCCGGGGAGCGAGAAAAAAATCCGCAGGCAACTGGGCAAGCTCGGCGTTCAAATGGGGGACATTGATCTCATCGTCATTACCCATGGGCATACCGATCACTTCGGTAGCCTGCCGGCCATCAAGGCTGAAACCAATGCGCCGGTCGCTGTGCACACTCTCGAAGCCGATGCCGTGCGGACCGGGATCAACATGCCCGTGGTGGCGACCAGCCGGATGGGCCGTTTGATAACGAAAATGGCGACGGACAGGATTCCCGGCTACACTCCGATCGAACCGGAAATACTTATCGAAGGAGACCCCTTTTCGCTGCAGGATTTTGGAGTCGAGGGAACAATCCTTCATACCCCCGGGCACACCCCGGGATCTCTGTCTATACTGCTGCCGGGGGGCGAGACGATCGTCGGAGATCTCATATTCGGCGGCTTTATTTTTAAAAAGAGACCCCATTCGCCTTTCGTCGCGATGGACTTACGGAGGGTCAGGGAAAGCATCGAGGATCTGCTATCCCGCTCCCCGAGCCTGTTCTACGTCAGCCACGGCGGTCCATTTTCTGTCGAGAGCGTGAAGAATCTGCTGACTCGACTTCCGTAGACCGAAACCAAATACGGAGAGAGGCCGACCATCCAAAAGATCAAACTGGGAAAGACAGGACTCGAAGTCTCTCGCCTTGCCATCGGCACCGGCACTCACGGCTGGAGCGGCTCGTCGGATCAGACGAGAAAGGGACCGCGCTGGCTGGTGGAACTCCTAAAAGAGGCCAACAAACACGGGATCAATTTCTGGGATCTGGCCGATCAGTACGGATCGCATCGATTTGCCAGAAAAGCTCTGGACTCTCTGGACAGAAAAACGATTGTCATAAACACCAAAACCACGGCTCGTGACTACGAGCCGTGCCGTCGTGATCTGAAACGTTTTTACAGAGAGCTCGGAATCGACGCCATCGATATCGTGCTCCTTCACGGCATATCCACCGGCGATTGGAACATCACGCACAAGGGGGCTATGGATGCCCTCGCCGAGGCCAAGCGGGAGGGCAGAATTCGGGCGGTAGGCATCTCGTCACACAGCCTCGACGCTCTCAAAGCTGCAGCCCGGGAGGAATGGGTGGATGTCATTCTGGTCCGATTCAACTACGACGGCGTCAATATGGACGGCACCCCGTCAGAGGTGATGGAGGTTCTCACAACCGCCCTGCAGTCAGGAAAGGGAGTCTACGCGATGAAGGTTTTAGGACGCCGTTCGCTGGCACATGATGTGGAGAAAGCGCTTCGATTTGTCGCAGAATCCGGATGTGTTCACGCCATGACCGTGGGATTCACGGAGATCGCCGAGCTCGACGAGGTTGTGAGACTTTTGGAGCGTATCTATCCGACAATTGCAAAGGTGTAGATCAACACTTTTGTATGATGTCTGAGTAGGGCAAGGATTCCAAAAACCGAAGAAAGGATTCCCAGTGGCCCTCTGCTGTGGATATCATCTCACAGTAGATGTCGTTGAGGGATTTGTAGCTTACCTTCAGGAAGCCCCGCTGGATGATATCGGCCGGAAGCAATCTCTGAAGCGTCTCGAACTGGCCATCCCGGATGTAGTTGTTTAGGATAGCCAGCTTTTCCTCTGCAATGGTGCCCTCGAAATCTTCCTCAGAGAGCAATCTGTGTGAACCGTCGGCTCGACTCTGGTTCCTTACGAGGAACATCTCTATGTCGTACTTCTTGAGCTGATTCCACCAGGAGACCGGAGCGGCGATCTCCAGAACTACGTTTAAAAGCCAGAGACAGATATTGCGATTGGGATTATCCGGTAGCAGATCTATGAGATTCTGTAGCCCTTCTCGAGTTGCTTCGCCGGCGAAATCCCGCATTACGTCGAGAGCGACATCTGTGTTGCTGACCTGTCCCAAGAGCTTAACGGTGAACATAAAGTTTCATGATCCTGTTTTAGGTTTCTGTATATGCCAAGTAAGAGTATATCACCCGCCTTTAGATAAATCTGACTCGATAGGTCCCATATTGTAGTTGTACCAAACATATATCCTTTGATAGTACCAAAAATGCTAAATATTCAGCATTTGTTGGAGGTATGCCA
>CAZLRN010000354.1:0-5105 GCA_964561715.1 uncultured Spirochaetales bacterium | reverse complement strand
TGAAGAGCAAGTCCGAGCAGGGAGTCATCCGGATGATCCGGCAGTATCGAGCCGGCGGCTTGTCGCTACGACAGATCGCTGGCCAGCTAATGAGATCTCGCAAACGTCCTATGCACTCGTCCCAAAGGAATTCGGCCTCAAAAGGTGCCGGTTCCGATGATCTCTTGTACAATTGATAGAAACCGACTAATAATAATGGCGCGAACTATTCAATTAGCATAAAAATGAAATCAGATGATATTCTTAGCTACAATCTGCTACGCGTCAGAGAGTATTCATTTAAAAGCTCAGTCGCCCGTTTTGATGTCGAGACACAAGATCCTTTGGTTCTGGTAACCGTTATACTCTACAAAGACGGTGTCGTCAGGTATACCATGGCACCGCAGAATCAAACGAAAGACAAGATCAACCTCGTTGATCCTGATTTCGAGTCAGAAAGGGAGAAAGCCACTCTATCAGAAAAAGACGGAACCGTAGCGCTTAAGACCGCGAAGGCAGAGGTAGAGATAAACCTCGATCCCTGGAAGCTTGAGGTTTGTAATACTGATGGCCAGAGCGTGATCGCCGAGCTTCCGTTTGACCTGAATGCTCGTGATAAGTATTTGAGCCTTCCGACTGGATACCAGGTGAAAAACGGTAAACCCGATCGATGTTGGATTAACTTCAATCTTGAATCCACTGAAAAGCTTTTCGGGTTTGGTGAGAAATTCACCAGCTTGAACAAGAGAGGTAGGAGAATCGTATGCTGGAACGAAAATGCTTACGGAGCCGGGAGCGAAAAGGCATATAAAAATATCCCCCTTCTTCTGAGTTCTAGAGGATATGGGCTCTTTCTTAACGAAACGTGCCGTTCAATCTGGGATCTTGGCTGCTCCTCCAATTTTTCTACATCCATCGAAATTGACGGTCCCTGTTTCGATATCTTCATACTTTTAGGAGATAGTCTGAAGCAACTGCTTGCAAGGTACTGTATGCTCACGGGCCAACCCACCCTTCCACCCAGATGGTCTTTCGGCTTGTGGATATCTCCCTACGGGACACATCTTGCTGGATCAAATATGAATCAAGAGTCGATCTTAAAGCTTGCCAGGGAAATTAGAAAGAGAAGAATACCATGCGAAGTGATCCATCTTGATCCTTTTTGGATGGGTCACAAAAATCTCTGCAGCTTTGAGTGGGATAGGCAGATTTTCCCTCGGCCAGAGAAGATGATCGAAGAACTAAAGAAACAAGGATTCAGAGTATGCCTTTGGGAACACCCGTATATCGAGAAAGATACAGAGCTATACAACGAGGGAGTGGAGTTGGGCTGCTTTCTCAAGCGGCAGGACGGTTCGGTCTACAATGCCAGTCTGGTTTGTTCCGAGAAATCCGCTGAATCTTCTGAAAGCTTTTATGTGCCGGGCGGTATCGTGGATTTTTCGAATCCGGTAGCCGTTGAATGGTACAAGAGCAAGCATAGACCCTTGCTCGAAATGGGCGTAGCCGCCTTCAAGTCGGATTTCGGAGAAGCGATACCTGAAGATTCCTGCTTTTCAAATGGGATGAGTGGCGTTGAAATGCATAACGTTTACCCGCTTCTGTACAATAAAACGGTCTATGAGGTGGTTGGAGAATTCTACGAGAGACCGATTATCTGGGGCCGTTCGGGCTTCGCGGGTATTCAAAAGTATCCGGTCCAGTGGTCCGGTGATCCCCTTTCGGATTTCAAAAGTCTGGCAGCCACCATTCGAGGTGGATTGAGCTACGGGATGTCCGGTGTTCCCTTTTGGACCTGCGACTTGGGAGGATTCAAGGGGAAACCGACTGAGCAAGTTTTTGTTAGGTGGGCTCAGGTCGGCCTTCTCTTCTCCCATTCCAGATTTCATGGAACGACCCCCCGATTGCCCTGGGCATTTGGCGAAAAAGCATTCGCGATTATAAAGAAGTTCATTCATCTGCGCTACAGGCTCCTGCCGTACATTTATGGGAGCTCATTGGAGGCGGCAAGAACAGGGGTTCCGGTGGTGCGAGCATTGAGTCTTGAGTTCGATAGTGAACCTGGGATTTTCGAACAGGATTCAGAATATATGTTAGGCTCTTTTGTGCTCGTAGTCCCGATACTAAATCCAGAGGGAGAAGCCAGTATCCATCTACCAAAAGGTGACTGGTATGACTATTGGAGCGGAGAGAAAATTCAGGGACCGGTTCTTATCAACCAATCTATTAAGCTGGACACGCTGCCGATATACATTCGGAGCAATGCCATATTACCCGTTGCCGAGCAAGTAGAGATCGTGCCGGAGTTATGGGATCCTTTGCGCTTCGATATTTACCCATATGCAAAAGGTTCTTTTGAAATCCCCGAAGAGAACAACAGAGAAGATACGAAGATCATGATAACAGAGAAAAAAAACCTGAAAACAATCAAAGCCCATGGTCCCGAGAGGGATTGGAGGCTCTCGATTCATGATGTAGAGAACCCCAAAGGTGTCGAGATATCCGCAGCAGCAAAAAACAAATGGAGCTATGCAGCGAGCATCAAAACAGTAGATATTTCTATAGGTAGATGCAGAGAGTTAGAAATTGAAATAGAAGCTAGCTAGAGTTTTAATCCTTCGTGTGCAATCCCCCTGATAATGAACCTCTGGAGGATAATAAAAACCATCAGCACCGGGGCGATGGCGATCAGTGAAGCGGCGATGTAGAGGTGATAGTCCGTCCAGTACGGACCAACAAACTGCAGTATTCCCATTGTGATGGGATACATCTTCTCGTCCGAAGCCACAATAAGGGGCCAGAGCAGGTCATCGTATTTCCACATGAATATGAGCAGTCCCAGTGAGGCGAGATTGGGGCTAACCAGCTTTACAATCACCCTCCAATAGATACCAAAGGTTGTGCATCCGTCTATTCTCGCAGCATCTATTAAATCATCCGGGATTGACTTCATGGCCTGGCGAAGCATGAAAATACCAAAGGGATAACATATCCACGGAAAGATCATTCCCTGGTACGTATTGGGCATTCGTATACGCGTTATATTCTGGATATCCAGAAGAACCTTGAACAGGGGGATAATGTATGTCTGAAAGGGCACCATCATGGAAGCGATGATCAACCAGAATAACACATCTCCGAACTTCGACGGATACTTCTCAATAATGAATCCGAGCATGCTGCTGGTGAATAGCACAATCAAGGCAGTCAAGCCCGAGTAGATAAAACTGTTCAGGAAATACCGAGCGAAGATCGGGCTCCACACCTCCGAAAAATTTCTGAGTATGATCGTCTTTGGCCACCAGGTCGGAGGTATCATGCGGACCTCTGCAGCAGTTTTTACCGAGGATACCAGCGTCCAGTAGAATGGAAAAAGAAATGCCACTGCCAGAGGGATCAGAATGACATAGAGCAAAATGGTATACAGGTTTTTTCTCATCAAAGGTATTGTCATGGTCTCTGATGATCGTGCCTCAGTATTCATACCGCTGAGAGATGAACTTGAACTGGATGAAACTGATGGTGAAGATCATTACAAACAGCAATACCGCTGAGGCGCTGGCGTATCCTATATGGTTAAAGCGAAAAGCCTGCTGGTAGATATTGAGAACTACTACATTGGTGGAGTTTGCCGGACCGCCCGGGATACTTCCCGGGAAATCTTCTGTAGTCATGACATAAGGTGTCTCGAATACCATCAAGCTACCGATTGTGATCACTACAACGACGAAGAGGGTGGTGGGAGTGAGGAGGGGAAGCGTAATGCGCCTGAACCTCTGCCACGCACTGGCCCCCTCGACGCGGGCAGCTTCGTAAAACGTCTCGGGTATCGCCAGAAGCCCGGCCAGATAAATGATCATAGCATATCCAGCCCGTTTCCAAACGGACAGGAATGCAAGGGAAGCCAGTGATATCCGGGGGTTTTTAAGCCACCTGACCGGACCTATATTAAACAAACCCAACACCTGATTGAAGAGACCGATCTCTGAGGATTGAAACATGAACTTCCAGACAATCGCGATGGCCACAATCGGAACGACGAATGGAACGAAGAAAGCTGCATTGAAAAGGCTGCGAACCGCGTAGCTTTTAATCTGATGTACAAAGAGGGCCAATGCCAGACCGAGTAGCGCTGTTGTAGGGACGACCATCAGGGCGAATTTAAGGGTATTCCCAAAAGTCTGGAGGGTAACTTTGTCCTCAAAGAACAGTGTCTTGTAGTTGTCCAATCCGATCCACGACTCTTTGAAAAATGTCGCTTCTTTAAAGCTGAGAAGAAAGGTATTGATAATAGGATACCACTTCGCAAAAACAAAAAAGAATGCAGATACGAGCAGTACGACTACGGCTGTAGCATCCTTCGGAAAAAACCGCGAGCCTTTCATGACACCTCGAGGATTATTTCACCGTGCGCCTTTCGGCGCACGGTGAAATAACATTCCACTACGTGATTTGACAGAGTTCTGACCTACATTCTTCCCTTCTTGCCCCATAGTAACCAGTTGTCCATCTTGGCCAGCACGCCGTTGGCTCCCTTTTCAGCATCCTTTAGGGCCTCTGCAATGTCAGCTCCACCGTCTTTAATAGCGCTCCAGGCACGGTTTCTAAAGGTTGTAATCTCCGATGGCGGGTCTCCATCATTAACCGCAAGCCCTTTGGAGATGATATCTTTGGCAGTGATATGTGGTTGGGCTTTATAAAGCTCTGACTCCCTCACATCTATGTGAGCAGATACGAGGCCCCGCAGAGGTGCAAACTCCTTCTGAAACTCTGTCGTCATCAACATCTTCCAGAAAAGCTCGGCAGCTTCCTTTTTTTTGTCATCCGTAAAGGTAATGGAAAATCCCGCATTGTCGCCGTACCTTCCGTAAGGTGGGGTGCCATCTAGAGTAGGAAGCGGGCTGGTACCGAAGTTTATGTCCTGATAGGTGCCTTGCATCATCCCTATAAACCAGGACCACTGGAATGTGAAGGGTGCGTTTCCTGTGCCAAAGGCCTCTCTGGCATTCACATTGTCCCTCGAATCCACCTGATACTTGTCGAAAAGATCGACGGTAAATTGGGAGGCTCTTATCCATTCTTCCGAACCGTACACGCAGGTCTCGCTGTCAAGGAAGGAAGTTCCG
>CAZLRN010000353.1:0-5161 GCA_964561715.1 uncultured Spirochaetales bacterium | reverse complement strand
AGAGCGGCTGACTCATAATCAGTAGGTCCAAGGTTCAAGTCCTTGTGGGCCCAAAAAGCAGAATCGAGGGATCCCTACTCCTTACGGTAGTAGATGTAGTAGCCTAAATCGTCTTTAACGATCCGTGTTGGGTAGCGGCTGTGACTGAGCATCCATTCGAGCACGGTTGCGGATTTGCTTATCTTAAAAAGGCAATACCAAGCCGGAATATTGATGGTCGATTGAAGACATCTGTACCAATAGTTCCCGTCTGAATCAATCCATTCGTCCTTGATATCCGATATTCCACTGTAATGAGCCGCAATATCGTTGATCGTATCGTACATCTCCCATCTCGAGGGGGATTGCACCAATTTTGCTATGCCAACGGTATAGTTGGTGTTGACCCATGTGCCGTAAAGCTCTTCGGTATCCTCAACGCTGTCGCAACACAACAATCCAAGGCGGTACCTCGCCTCCGGCGTAAGAGCCGGGCTTTGGGCGTGCTCCCATCGCCAAAGGCCATGGTCTGCGCTTCGGGCAATGATCCAATACAGGTTTCGCCCGAAATGCTTCAGTGTGAGCTCGATAATCCGGTCTCGCTGTTGTGAATCGATCCGAGGAGGGTTATCAAAGAAGAGAAGCACGGATCGATAGCGGCCGCCTTTCGAAATCGGCGTTCCGCACCATTTGATGGAATCGAGCTCCAACCCGAGCTCTGACTCGATAGCTCTCTGTGCCCTAATGGCTGCTTCCTGCATAGCCAGGATTTCCTTTTTGGCCATTTCAGCCTTTGTTCGGAGTCTTTCGATTCTTGACGGGAGAGGTTTTGTCTTTGAGCAGGATAGCAACAGAAAGCAGGATAGAAGAATAAGAGCCGCAGGTGACCCTTTGCTCTTCATTTTCAGATACCTTTTGCAGTAATGATCTCTTACCGCAGCGCATCTGTTGCTGGTTGAAGGAAGCAGAACCGGTGTGCCAGAGGCCTAGTTATAAAACACTTTACAATGCATGTCGTGCTTCGGCAAGGTAGCGAAAATATCGCAACCCGATCCTATCTGTCGGATTGATCGGAATCGCTGGAGGTCGGTTCATCCGAGATAAGGGACTCCATTTCTTCGAGATCGGAAAGTTCTTCAGGCTCCGAAATGGTATCCTCTTCGTCTAGATCGATTACCGGAGCGGACGCTGTTGTTGCAGCAGCAGCAGCTGGTGGAGGCTGGGATTTAGTGGCAGAATACTCGAAGTCCAGTTTTTCGGGTAGCGGAATGACTTCGTCCATCTTCCTAGGGGCAGTGCTCCCGGCCTCGCCGCTCCCCGTCTCTGATAGCCTGCTCCAGCTTCTCTTCACTTCGTCGTAAGATCTGTTGTAGAGGCTTCGCCTGTCGGGCGTCGCTTTTGGAGCCTCTCCGGATGCGCCAGTCGATGTAGCTATGCTTTTCACTGTCTCGTCCACTGCGTTCCGTATCGCTAATTCTAAAAGCCGTGAGAGATTTTGTTGTTGATCCGCGAGCTCCGTTCTGGCTCGTATAGCGTCCTCTTTGAGCTCGAGGTTAGACTTTTCCGGTTCCTTCATCCCACTGTGATCAAAATAGTAGGTAATGACACAGCCTAATACGAAGGTAATCAATCCGATAATGACTACCATTCCTCACTCCTGTATGCGTTTCTAGTCTATTTTCGGCATTCTGCGGATCAATAAAAAGCGGACAAAAGGTTTAGTTGTCTTTGAGAGCGAAAAAGCCTATTCACCCCAGGATTCGGGATAGAGAGTAACCTTGACGTACCTCTCGCGATCGAGATATCGGATCGCTGCCTGCTGGATCCTTTCCGGGGTAAGATCATCAACAAATTTGGTGTAATCGAGAATCAGCAGAGGATCCTGCCCGTTGATGAAGTAGGATCTCAGAACGCCGAGCCAAAAATCATTGTCCCGAAGATTGGTCTCCCGTTCTCGTTTGAGGATTTCTTTGACTTTAGCTAGATCCTTTTTTGTGGGGCCTTTCGCCTGAAGGTCTTTGATGTCTTCGAGGACCAGCTCGCTGAGATGTTGGGCCTGATCGGGAGCACATCCAAATCCGATGAAGACATGGTATTCCTCATCCGGATAGTGTGAAGGCGAAGCAAAGGCCCCAATACTGTATGTCCCTCCTTCGTCCTCGCGGATATTTTCTCTCAATCTGATGTCCAGAACCTCGGTCAGGGCTGTCATGCTTATGAGCTCTCTCAGCGACCATTCGAAGGGTCCGCCAAAGGCGAACTGGACGCGGCTCTTCTGCTCAGATCCCTTTCTTATCGCCCGTTCGACGATTCCAGGAGGGGGATCGATGCCCAGGTCGCGCCACTTTTCATTTCTCCTGAGAGAGGGCAGTCCTCCCAGATATCTCAGTACCAGAGGTTTGATTCCCTCCAGGTCGAAACTTCCGACAAAGAAGAAGGTGAAGTCGCTCGCATCGGCGAAACGATCCTTGTAGAACTTGAACGACTTCTCGAGATTCAACTCATCGAGTCTCTTGGTGGTCAGGGGCTGATAACGGAAGTTATCCTGAGAGATGGCGCTTCTGACGGCATCCCAGAACACCTCTTCGGGAGAGGACAGGCGATCCTGCAGTCGGGCTGCCAATCGCTGTCGGTAAGCAAGAAAGGCTGAGTTGTCCTTCCGCGGCGAGGCAAAGTAGAGGTAGATGAGCTGAAACATAGCTTCTAAGTCCCGCGGGGACGCGCTGCCCCTCACTCCTTCGAACAGGCCGCTGATCCAGGGCGAGACGCTGACCGTCTTGTCGGCGAGCTTTTTTTGAAGCTCTATCAGGCTAAAGTCCCCGATTCCACCTTCGGTGACTGCCTCTACTGCGGTATCCGCTGCGATATAATCGACGTTATCCACCAGAGAGGTCCCCCCGGGGCTGTAGGAGTTGAAGAGGATCTCGTCGTTTTTGAAGTCCGTGGGTTTTAGCACTACCCGTACGCCATTGGAGAGGGTCCAAATCGTGACACTCAGAGGGTCGAGATATTGCTCGCCGGTGATCGTGCCTTGGGTCGGTAAGGTCGAAAGTAGAGGTTTTTCGGAGGTTCGATCGACGTAGGCAGTAACCTGTTTTTGGCTGACACGTTCGAAAACAGCCAAAAGATCGGATTCTTTGGGAATGGGCACTTCGGGCTTTTCCGGAGAGCTGACAGAGATGACCCTGTTTTCTTCAATAAGCCACTCTGTAGCAAGGGCGTTTACCTCATCCAGTGAAATTTCAGGGATAAGCTTATTGTAGAGCTCGTACTCGTACTCGATACCAGGAATGGGTTCGTTCTCCAGAAAGTGGTCGATGTATTCCCGGATATACTCAGTCGAGCTGGTTTTATCTCTCTCCTTGAAGTACTGTTCGATTCGTGAGAGGATCTTTCGCTTAACTCGCTCCAGCTCGGTCCTTGTGAAGCCGAACTCCCGGATGCGTTTGGATTCCGTAAGAAGGGCTTCCATTCCCCTCTCGAAACCGCCGTCCGGAACCTGTGTTCCAAGTATGTAGAATTCCTTGGACCTGACCATTCGCCCCTTGCCGGAGTAGGCATCCAGAAATGGTGCGTTGGGAGTCAAAGCGAGTTCCTCGAGCCGATCGTTGAACATCCTGTGATAGAGGGCCTCTACGAGAATCCTTCTGTAATCCCCCACGGTTGTGAAAGGCTGAACAGGATGCTTCGTGAAAATGGTCAACCTCGATTCCGTTGCCTCTGGGTCCGACGCTATGGCAAAGAGGGTTCCTTTGTGATCCGGGACAGGATAAACCTCTCGCGGCGGAGCATTTTCCGGAGGTGTCAAATGCCCGAAGAGATCTTTGATTCTCTGCTCCAGCCAGGCCAGATCAAAATCACCTACGGCTATCACGGCCATCAGGTCGGGTCGGTACCAGTCTCGGTAGAACCGGCGAAAATCCTCTGCATTGAAGGCTTTGATGGTTTCGATTTTTCCTATGGGTCGACGGTTTGCATAGCGGGAGCCTTTGAGCAGTATGGGGAACTGCTTATCGCGGATCCTCTCTTCGGCTCCTCTACGCAATCGCCACTCCTCGATGATGACTCCCCTTTCCTTTTCCACCTCCTCGTCTGTGAACACGATGTTGTGTGCCCAGTCTTCCAGAATCTGCAATGCGGTTTCCAGGGTTTCGGCATTTTCGGTGGGGACCTGGAGACGATAAACGGTTTCATCAAAGCTCGTGTATGCGTTGAGATCGGGTCCGAATCTCACGCCGACGGATTCGAGGTAGTCGACAATCTCCTTCTTGGCAAAGTTTTTTGTGCCATTAAAGGCCATATGTTCCAGGTAATGGGCAATTCCCTGCTGGTCTTCTTCCTCCAGCACCGATCCAACATTCACCACAAGTCTCAGCTCGGCCCTTTTTTTCGGTTCGGCGTTGGAGCGAATATAGTAAGTCAGCCCGTTCTCCAAGCGGCCAATCGTAACGCCTCCGTCCACCGGAAGAGCGTTTCCGAGCGCAAAACGGGAATCTTGTTCTGTACCGAGCGTTTTTGCCTGAGTGCCGCATGAGACGAGTCCCAGCAGAACAGCACCAAAAGCTATGAGTAATCCGAGCCATGCCGAAACGGTATGGGATTTCTTTGCTCTCATAATCCTCTCCACGGTTGTAAGGTAATGTCGTTATTCTCAAAAGACAAGAATGACCAACCTGAGGATTTCGAATGAGATAGGATTGATTAGTCCCTTAGATAGCCCTTCTCGTAGAGAATCTGGACGGTCCATGCCGCGGCATCGCCAACGATGGTCGGGCATTTGGTTTCATGGCCTCCGGCTTGCTCGAATTTCTCCATCTCTTCGGGATCCAGCAAGTAGAAGGGACGGCCAAAGATCTTTCTTTGAATACTGTGGCAGATGACGTTTCCGTACTTTACGATAAACCTCTCGTGTAGGGCTTGAGATAGAGCGTTCGTCTGCTTGCGCAGACTGGCCTGCTTACTCTGGCCCTGGGGATCGGCGAAGTCTTCCCTTCCTCGGCCGATAACGTGTCCTATGAACAGCACAGCTCCCGTGTAGGCGCCGCAATGACCATCGCCTTCTCCGCCAACCCCGCCGGAAAGACCGCTCGCTGCTTTAAAGATCGCATCGGTCTCGGCATTACGCATATCCAGAGCGTCCTGAAGCGCAGCAAAGACACATTGGGCGCACCCCCTATAGGTC
>CAZLRN010000352.1:0-5165 GCA_964561715.1 uncultured Spirochaetales bacterium | reverse complement strand
CCATCTCGACAAGAGCTCCAACCCCATCCTGGTCCAATACCTGAAAGGGATCGTGTTCGAGTATCTCTTGTTTGACATAATCCGGGAGAAAACTGCCGGCATCGTCCCTGGAGTATCCGAAGGTCATCTGAGTCAGGTCATTGGTTCCGAAGGAGAAAAAGTCCGCTATGCTGGCAATCTGATCAGCCGTAACAGCCGCACGGGGTACTTCGATCATAGTCCCGATGGAGTAAGCAATCTTCATTTTCTTCTGCTTGAAGACCTTCTCAATGACACGTTCCGCATTAGCCTTCAGAATTTCCAATTCTCTAATTGTTCCAACGAGCGGAATCATGATCTCGGGAAGCACCTTGCCACCGCTTTTGGTGACCTCGCAGGCTGCGCTCATAATCGCTTCTACCTGCATGTCATAAACTTCCGGATAGGTTATTCCTAGCCGACATCCCCTATGCCCAAGCATGGGATTGAGCTCATGAAGAGAGTTGATCCTTGCGTTGAGCTTGCTCACAGCGATACCGGTCTTCTTGGAGAGCGTTCTCGCCTCCTCCGCCGTCTTTGGAACAAACTCGTGCAGAGGAGGATCCAAAAGTCTGATGGTCACCGGCAGTCCATTCATAGCGTTGAAGATTCCCTTGAAATCTTTCTTCTGTAGAGCTCCGAGGCGCTTTAAAACTTTTTCCCGGGTTTCGATATCCTCGGCCACAATCATCTCTTGAAAGATTTCGAGTTTGCCCTCGTCGAAGAACATATGTTCCGTACGGCAGAGCCCTATTCCTTCGGCTCCAAAATCCCTTGCGATTCTTGCATCCCGTGGAAGATCGGCGTTGGTGCGAATCAAAAATCCTCTCTCCTTTATGCCGCTTCTCTGATCGCTTTTTCGAATGGAATCCGCCCAGGAAAGAAATTTTTTGAAATCGCCGGAGATTTTCGGAGCAATTAGCTTGAGCTCTTCACCGTAGACCTCGCCGGTGGAACCGTCGATAGTAATCCAGTCGCCCTCTTTAAATCTCGAGTTGCCGATGCTCAAGCTTTTTCCGGATATCACGGCGGCTTTGCATCCGGCGACGCAGGGGGTGCCCATTCCACGGGCAACAACCGCGGCATGAGAAGTCATTCCTCCCGTTGATGTCAGGATACCTTTGGCAACACTCATGCCGCCAATATCCTCGGGGGATGTCTCGCGTCTTACCAGCACAACGCTCTTTCCGCCGTTGGCCCAGATCTCCGCATCATCTGCATCAAAAACAATCTGTCCAGTTGCAGCTCCAGGTGAGGCGTTTAGTCCTTTAGCGATGGCCGAGACACTTCGCCTGTGTTTCGGATCAATCATGGGGTGAAGAATTTGGTCGAGCTGCTCGGGTTCGATTCGGGTAACTGCCACTTCTTTCGTAATGAGCCCGGCCTCAGCCATGTCAACGGCTATCTTCACAGCCGCCAGCCCGGTTCGTTTTCCCGTTCTGGTTTGCAGCATGAAGAGCTTGCCTTGCTGGATCGTAAACTCCATGTCCTGCATATCCCGATAATGCTTTTCGAGTTTGAAGCGTAGCTTTTCTAATTGATCGTAGATTTTAGGTTGGCTTCTCTTGAGGGTGCTAAGCTCAAAAGGAGTTCGGATACCAGCCACGACGTCCTCGCCTTGGGCGTTCATCAGGTATTCTCCGTAGAAGAGATTCTGGCCGGTCGCAGGATCCCGAGTAAAGCAAACGCCTGTGCCTGAGTCTTCGCCAAAATTGCCAAAGACCATAGCCTGGACATTTACGGCTGTTCCGAGAAGGCCCTTGATGTTGTGGATTTCGCGATACTTAATGGCCCGATCGTTGTTCCACGAACTGAAAACCGCATCGATGGCACCCCATAGCTGTTCTTTGGGGTCCGTTGGAAACGCCCTTTTCGTATGCTTCTTATAAACCTGCTTGTAGAGAGCAACCACGCTTTTGAGGTCTTCAGCCTCCAAATCGGTATCCTGCTCCACCTTTCTCTTTTTCTTGACGGTTTCCAGAGCGTGCTCGAAATCTTCGTGGGGCACGCCCTTCACGACATTGCCGTACATCTGCATGAATCGCCGGTATGCGTCCCACGCAAATCGGGCATTGCCTGTTCTCTCTATCAGCCCCGCGACGACCTTCTCGTTAATCCCCAGATTCAGCACAGTATCCATCATTCCGGGCATGGAGACCGCTGCACCGGAACGTACCGACACAAGGAGCGGGTTTTTAGGGTCGCCGAATTTCATGGACATGACTTCTTCCAGTCGCGCCAGGTTTTTATCAACCTCCTCCTTCAATCCGGCCGGATACTTCTGGCCCCCTCTATAAAAGGAATCACACACTTCGGTGGTGATCGTAAACCCAGGGGGAACCGGAACACCGAGGTTGGTCATTTCGGCAATATTGGCGCCTTTTCCCCCAAGCAGATTCTTCATCGACGCACTGCCTTCTCCTTTTCCGCCGCCAAAAAAATACACGTATTGAGATTTCTTGCCCATTGAGGTTGCCTCCTCCTGTCTACTGAAGTCGCTTATAAAACCACCGCTATGGCGGTCGCTGCAGTTTCGAAACTATCGGCTTTGCCGGTGATCACGGATATCAACTGTGCCTTTTAAGCTTCAGAAACTTGCACCTTCGGTGCTTAGTTAAAAGCCACCAGCATTGCCGGTGGTCTTTTAAAGATTTGGAACTGATGGCTACAAATGCCCTCACAAATTTCACTGAGAATTTAAGTAATCGCTCTAGGGATGTCAAGAAAAGAAAATAAAAGCCAACCCAAAGGTTGGCTTTTAACAGGCACAGTGTCTCTTGTCGCTTTAGTTCACGTAAGCTTCGAGATACTGGCTGCGGTTTGGATGACGCAGCCGCCGTATGGCCTTCTTCTCGATCTGGCGGATCCGCTCCTTGGTGAGTCTGAACTTGTCCCCAACCTCTTTGAGGGAGAGAGGGATTTTGCCGTTCAAACCGAAACGGTACTGAAGAATCTCAGCTTCCTTCTGCGTCAGGGTTTTCAGCACCTGATTGATCTCTTCCTTCAAGGACTTTTCAATGATCGCCTCATCCGGTGCGACGTAATCGGAGTCTTCGACAAACTCTCCCAGGAGAGTCGAATCCTTCTCCGAAAAGACTGGCGTCTCCAAGGAAACAAGCTCCCTGGATATATTGAGAAGAGATTCCACGTGTTCCTTTTCCATATCGAGGAAACGAGCGATATCCTTTGTTTCAGGCTCTGTTCCCCTGACGTTCTGCAGCTCCTTACGTGCCTTTTCGATCTGCACGAGCTCATTGGCCCTGTTGAGTGGCAGGCGAATCATCCTCGACTTTTCGCAGATAGCTTTGAGGATTGCCTGTTTGATCCACCATACAGCGTAGGAGATGAAGTGGTATCCCCGATCGACGTCAAACTTCTCGATGGCATTCATCAATCCGATGTTGCCTTCGCTGATAAGATCGGGAAGGGGCAATCCCTGATTTTGATACTTCTTGGCTACATTGACCACAAACCTGAGGTTAGCCCTAACCAGCTTCTCCTTGGATAAGCGGTCACCCTTTGCAGCTTTACGTGCGTATCTGTCCTCCTCTTCCCTTGTCAGCAGAGGAATAGAGTTGATCTCCTTCAAATATATCGATAGTATGTTCTCATCGTCAGAAGATGTGCGTCTCTCCACGTTAAGCCTCTTCGTGCTATTTTTAGCTAATGCCATTTTTTCCTCCAATGGTTCACATACAAATACCGTGCCAATATAGCCAGAAGCCGAGTTGAGTAACTTGTTATCCTGAAGAGAGTTAAATTACTATTAATTCCTGAGTAAATCGCTAAAATTTAAATTGTGTCAAAATGAAACACTTCGTGCTATTTTGATCAAAACTGTATCAAAAGCCACCACTTGTGACTTTTGTCACAAGGGTCTAACGGTCAAAAAACGCCCATGCCGTTATGAAATGACGGCAGGGATCATGAAATGATACCAAGGCGCCAAGAAAGGGCGCCAAGACGGTATGAAAATGATGGCAGGCGCCATCAAATGATGGTAGGCATCATGAAAAAGGGGCCGAAAGGTCAGTCTGCCTCTGAATCCGGCCGCAACAGGCCAAAAACGGCAGGCCGCTACCGCAAAAACATCGATCATTGGCCTGTAATCTCCGTCTTCGCCGAAAATCGACGGGGATCACATCGGAGCCAGTCTGCTCCGGCATAAGAACAAAGGGAAAAATTATCTTTACCTTCTGAAAAAGGCGTTTCTTCTGTTCCAGCGTTTTGTCTTCGAGGCATTCTTGGGCAATCAGCCTGTTCCAGTGTTCGCTGATCAGATCCGTTACCATATCTCTCTCGGGCTCCGAGCTAAAACGCCCGTTTCTCTTGCTTCTCAAATAGCGTGATACCTGAATCGAATAAAAGGCCTTCCAGTCGTCCAGCTCCTCGGTTTCCTGGCGCTCCATTCCATAACAGTTGGAGTATCGCTGAATCATCTTCAGAGCATAACGATCTTTGTTCAGCCGAAGGGAGCTGAGCCAGCTCTGTATTGCACCGCCCAGGCAACCCAGTCTCTTCAGCGTAACCCCCATATAAAAAAGCAATCGAGACATATCTCTCGCCTGGGAGACGGGGCACTCCTCGAGAGCTTCGCGAAAAAGGACCAACGCCTTATCCGCGTTATGCTTCGATAGAAAGTATATTCCCTTTCTGACCTTTCTCTGCCAAGAATGCATCGGCTTATAAAATTAAAATAATAGTCTCATAGTTTTTCGGCAACAGGTTTCAAAATTTCTTGACAAAGATTCCTCTGTATTCGTATATTTTGCATGATTCCACTAAATAACCAATAACGAACCTTTTTAATAATCAGGAGGAAGTGAAATGAAAGTCAAACCCCTTGGTGATCGTGTGTTGCTAAAGGTCTCCGAAGGCGAGCAGAAAACATCCGGTGGTATCTATATTCCTCAAACAGCTCAAGAGAAAACACAAGAGGGAGTTGTTTTAGCAATTGGTGATGATAAAGATGCCATTAAGGTCAAAGTGAAGGATCGAGTCATGTATGACAAGTACGCCGGCACAACGATAAATGTAGACGGCGAGGAACAGCTTATCGTAAAAGCTAGTGATATACTTGCCATAATCGAATAGCAAAAGAACACCTGCAAAGCAGCGGTGCGGGCTCAGCGTGGGCGGCTGAGCCC
>CAZLRN010000351.1:0-5212 GCA_964561715.1 uncultured Spirochaetales bacterium | reverse complement strand
CGAGATGCCCGTGGCCATAGAAAACGACGTTAACGCCTGCGCCTTGGCCGAGCCATCTCCCTCGCCGTCAATCTTCTCAATCCACAAAAGGTTGTGCTGGGCGGGGGAGTCGCAACGGATCTGGAGCTCTTTCTGCCAAGTCTCGAAAATACCCTGGACAAGTTCGTTTTCAGAGAGGCTAACAGAGGCCTCTGCGTAGAACAGACAGCCTTTTTGAGCAACGCCGGCCTGATCGGCGCCGCCGTTGTG
Source organism: uncultured Spirochaetales bacterium (assembly GCA_964561715.1). Lineage (GTDB taxonomy): Bacteria > Spirochaetota > Spirochaetia > SZUA-6 > CAZLRN01 > CAZLRN01. Next base: position 4,963 of record CAZLRN010000351.1, on the reverse strand, counting down.
GCGATGAGCTAAGCCCTCCGGCTTGACTCTATTCGCAAAGTTATATTTATATTATTCCCATTGCAGGGAGGAGTTGAAGGGATTTAATTCAAAAGATGAGCTCCGAAAATCACGGTAGAAAAAACAAAAAACCGGCGAATCTCAACCCGTTAATCTCTATGATCAGTATCTTTGGTCTCTTTCTCGTCTGGTTCGCCATTGCCCGCCTAAAGGTCGTGCCGGAGTTTTTTGTCCCGACTCCCGCGAGCGTTTGGGAGGCCTTTGTCGAAGTGGCTTTTCGGGGATACCGCGAGGGAACCCTGCTCATGCATCTACGGGATAGTCTTCTGAGAGTTATTGTTGGCTTTCTCGCAGCCTGTGTAACAGCGATTCCACTGGGACTGACCATGGGTTATAACCGGCGTGCTAAGGCCTTCTTCGATCCCCTCATCGAGTTCTATCGCCCCCTTCCTCCACTGGCCTACTACACTCTGCTAGTGATCTGGCTGGGCATAGGAAACGAGTCAAAGGTAGCGCTCCTCTACCTGGCTGCCTTTCCGCCCCTTTCGATAAGCGCCATGTCTGCGGTCAAAGGCGTCACAGAAGAGAGGATTCACAGCGCCCGATCTCTCGGCGCGAGCAATCGCCAGGTGTTTTTCCACGTAATTCTTCCATCCTGTTTGCCAGAGATCTTCACAGGCATGAGGGTTAGTGTCGGCTTCACCTATACAACTCTCGTATCAGCGGAAATCGTTGCAGCCACTTCGGGAGTGGGCTGGATGGTTCTCGACGCGAGCAAGTTTTTGAGAAGCGATATCATATTCATGGGCATTTTTGTCATGGGCGTTACAGGTGTATTGCTCGACAGAATCATTCGAATAGTAGAAACCAGGGTTGTTCCCTGGAAAGGAAAAGTCTAAGGGGGACTTAATGAGAGGAACAGGATTCCGACTGATATTTACAGCAGCGATGCTGCTCATCTTCCCTTGTTTCATATTGTTGGGATCGGGCAAGGCCGATCAGGCGGGTAAACCCGAAGAGATCGTCATCGGTTACCAGATCATTCCCAACGGCGAAATTATAGCCAAGGATTTGGGCTGGCACGAAAAGGAGATGGGTGTACCAATAAAGTGGGTGCAGATCAACTCTGCCTCGGAGCTCAACACCGCGATTGCCGGAGGCAGCGTGGATTTCGGTCTAGTAGGAAGCTCTGGCGTCGCCACGGGCATCTCGACGGGCATCAGCTACGAGATCATCTGGATCTATGACGTCATCGGGGACAATGAGGCTCTGGTGGTCAAGAAGGCGAGCGGGATCAATAGTGTGAAAGACCTGGCAGGCAGAAAGGTGGCAGTCCCGTTTGCCTCGACGACGCATTACCACCTGCTCACGGCTCTCAGGCTCGAGGGTGTCGATCCCGAGTCTCTCGAGATACTCGATATGCAGCCCCCTGACATTCTGGCAGCCTGGCAGCGGGGTGACATCGAAGCGACCTTTGTATGGGAGCCAACCCTGGCAAAGCTCGTAGAGCTGAACGGCGAGGTGATACTGACAAGCCGGGAAATCGCGGCTCAGGGATATCTGACCGGTGATATAGGCGTTGTTCACAAGGACTTCGCCGAGAAGTATCCTGAGTATGTCGTCAAATATCTCAAATCTCAGGTGAGGGCCATCGATTACTACAGAGCCTATCCGGACAAAGCAGCGGCCTCGATCGCCAATCAGTTCAAGATTTCCGAAAAAGAGGCCGCACGGCAGATGAAGAGCCTGGTTCTGCTCTCCGGAAAGGAACAGCTCACCGAAGAGTATCTCGGATCATCGACTCAAAAGGGGAAACTCGCCGAAGTCTTCAAAGAGACCGCCGACTTTCTCGTGAGCCAGAAAACCATTCGATCCGCGCCAGAGCTAAACGCGTTTCGAGAGGCTATCAATCCCTCCTATCTGGAGAAGGCGTTAGGGAAATAGAGAGAGCCTTTGCCTGACGAATCGCTGCTCGATCTAAAAAAAGTTAGCGTCACCTTCAGCATAAAAGACGGAGAATTGGAAGCCGTTTCCGAGGTCACCCTCTCGGTCAAACGGGGGGAGTTTATCTGCATCGTAGGGCCTTCGGGATGCGGAAAAACGACACTTCTCAACGTGATGGCAGGATTCATTGCGCCGACGTCGGGAGCAATTCTCTTTGAACGCGAGCCCCTTGCCGGTCCTGGTTGGGAGCGGGGCATGGTCTTTCAACGCCCGGCTCTCTACCCCTGGCTTACAGTTGCGGAAAACGTGGAGTTCGGCCCCAAAATGAGGGGAATCGACAGGACAAAGCGGCAGGCACTGACAAAGGAAAATCTGGATCGAGTCAAACTCTGGGATTATCGGAACATGCCGCCCTACGAGCTATCCGGCGGGATGCAACAGCGTGTTGCCCTCGCCCGTGTGTTGGCCAACGATCCGGAGGTGCTTCTCATGGATGAGCCTTTTGGAGCTCTCGATGCACTGACCCGGGAGCATCTTCAGGACGAGATGCTGCGTATCTGGAGGGACACTCGAAAGACCGTTGTTTTTGTCACCCACAGCGTGGAAGAAGCGATCTATCTGGCCACCTCTGTACTGGTTATGTCTGAGCGTCCTGGCCGCATCCTGGCAAGCCTCGCCTCCCCCTTCAGTCAGAATTATCTCGAGAGGGAAGGACGGGATGTCAAATCGCTTCCTGAGTTCGTCAAGCTGCGGGAAGAGGTTCTGAGCTATATCTGGCGCTGAACCGCACGACTCTGTTTGGCATACTTCGGCTGCACGTCTTTGATGCTCATCGCTTGAGCGATCCGGCCAGCAAGCCGCGCATGAACAGCTTGCCTAACGCCAAGTAGACCACGATTGTGGGCAGCGCGGCAATCAGTGCCGCCGACATCTGCACGTTCCACTCTACGCTCCAACTGCCGGCGATGTTTTGCACTGCGACATTGATCGGCGCCAAGCGGGGGTTGCTGAGCACGACCAGGCCGATCAAGAAGTCATTCCAGATATTTGTGAACTGCCAAAGCAGGACCACGGCAAAGGCAGGCATCGAGATTGGCAGCAGGATATGGCGGTATATGCCGAAAAAGCCACAGCCGTCGATCTTGCCCGCATCTAGAAGCGCATTGGGAATGCCGGCATAGTAGCCGCGAAACAGTAGCGCCGTGATCGGAATACCAAAGATGCAGTGCACAAGGATCAGGCCGATGATCGAGCCGTAGAGCCCCACAATCTGCATCAACCGCACCAGCGGGATCAAGATGCCCTGATAGGGCAAAAACATGCCGACCAGAAAGAGGATAAAGATCGTATCCGAACCTGGAAAGCGCCGTTTGGCAAAGATATAGCCGTTCATCGAGCCGATAAAGGACGAGATTAGGGCGGCCGGGATGGTGATCACCGCGCTGTTGCGGAAGTTGGGCGCAACGCGCCGCCAGGCCTCACTGATTCCCTCCAGGTGTATTCCCTTGGGCAGATCCCACATCCGGGTGACGTTCAGGTTTTCGTAGGATTTAAGCCCGGTGATAAACATCACATAGAAGGGAACCAAGAAAAAGAGAGAAAAGGTGATCAGCACGATGTAGATCATACAGCGAGATAAAACCCGTTTCATGTTCATCGCTCCGGCTCGAATCGCATGCTGCGCAGATAGGGCACGACCAAAAAGAGGGACAAAAAGATCATGAAGAATCCGACGGCTGCACCCATGGAAAAGCGATAGAGCCCAAAGGTAGACTGGTACATGTGAAAGCCCAAGGTGTCGGTGGTGTGAGCCGCGCCAGCGAGAATGGTCACCAGATCAAAGACACGGATCGATTGCATCCCGGTGAGTACCATGGCTGTAAAGGTTACCGGCGACAGCAGCGGAATGATGACGCTACGGTACAATCTCCAGGTTCCCGCCCCATCGATCAGTGCAGCCTCTCGAATCTCTTCTGAGATACCGCGCAGGCCGGCCAGGTAGAGGGACATGACGTATCCCGTGAATCTCCAGGAAGCCGCGAGCGAGATAGCGAAAATGCCCCACTTTGGATCGGCGTTCCAGGCAAAGTTAAAGTTGGTGAACCCTACCTGTCTCAAAAGCAGGTTGATACCCGTCCTTGGCTGCATCAGCCATCGCCAGGCGACGCCGGTGACGATCAAAGAGACAGCAAACGGAAGGACAAAGATCGTGCGAAAGACCGTTTCGCCCCTGATCTTTTGATCCAGGAACACCGCTAGCAGGAATCCAATGAAGATGCACTGGCTCATGAACCCGATAGAAAAGAATACCAGATTGCGTATGTTCCAGTGAAAGCGGTCCATGTTAAAGAGCTGAATCCAGTTTCGAAAGCCTACGTTTGTGAAATCCCGGACGACTGTATTCCATTTGACGGTCGAGATGTAGCCGGTCCACACGATAAAGCCGTAGATAAAAACAGCCACCGCGACGATAGAGGGGCTTAAGACCAGGATGGCGACCGCCGTTTCACCGCGAAGCCACGGAAACCGTTGTCTGATCTTGGTTAGAATAGGGGAGCGCGGCCTGGCCCCGCTCCCCTTGTCTGTTGTCGATGCCACTCGTTTAGAGTCCTGCGACTTTCGCCGCCTCCACCAGCATGCCCTGGGTCTTGGCGACGTCATGGTTTGTTGCGAGATCGGCTAGGGCGATATCGTAATCCACCAGGAAGCTCTGCTTGACCGCCGCGCCGTGCTGAATGCTCGGTACGCCTATATCTTTCTTGAAATCGTCCATAGCCCCGTTCAGGTATTCGTCGTACTTGCTTCGGTCACCGTCCGTGCGCGCAGGGATCGAACCCTTGATCGGATTGAAGGCGTCCTGACCGTCCTTGGAGCCAATGATCTTCAGAAACGCAATCGCATTGTCCCTATGCGGTGCTTTCTTCGGAAGGCCGAAGGAGTCCGACAGCACCATATACAGGCCCTGTGTACCGGGAGCGGTGGTCCAATGATAGTCTTTGAAGCCTTTGGACATGAGCAC